>CAZORZ010000042.1:0-7773 GCA_964582255.1 uncultured Gammaproteobacteria bacterium
GCGGATTCGTCTACAACACGTCAATTTGGCGGAACAGGGTTAGGGCTGGCGATTACTCAAAAAATTGTTGTTTTAATGGGTGGGGCAATAGATGTTGAATCTACTTATGGTGCAGGCACAACATTTAAAGTTAGCATCCCTCTTGCTAAGGCGATAGCGCCAGACCCCATTAAATTGAAAAAATTGGATAACCAACGCATCCTCTTGGTTGATAATTGCAGTAAAGCCACTCGAAATGTGTTGAAAAAACAAATTGAACATATGAATGCAAATATAACTGTTTCCGTTCATCCTGAACAAACACTTGATCTATTAAAAGCGGCTCAGGAGGATAACATGCCCTATCATGTCGTTATCTTAGCGCAACAAATGAGTTTATTGAGTGGGATGGAAATCGGGCTAGAGATAAGAAAAGATGCATCACTGAACGACTGTAAATTATTGGTATTTTCATCCAGTGGTCAAAAAGGTGATGCGTCACTATTTGCTCATGCAGGGTTTGATGCCTATTTGAATAAATTAAGCCGCTATGACACGCTACACATGATGTTATCACTCATTCAAACGCATACGCCAGAACAGCCTATCATAACTCAGCGTAGCATTGACGATGCTCAGCATGCTCAAATTCAACAGCAAGTATTATTTAGTGGTTGTGTGCTTTTGGTTGAAGATGTATTGCCTAATCAAATAATCGCTAAAAGTTTTTTGCGTAAGTTCGGTCTTGACGTTGAATTGGCTAACAATGGGGAAGAAGCTTTAGATGCCTTTAAAGAAAAAACCTACGACTTGATTTTTATGGACTGTCGCATGCCAGTGATGGACGGATATGAAGCGACTAAAGCGATCAGAGCTTTGGAGAAAACAAATGATAAACCTAAAACAACTATTATTGCCCTAACCGCCAATGCCTCGAATGCAGATAGAGTGAACTGCGAAGATGCGGGTATGGATGATGTGGTGACGAAACCGTTTACACGAGAAGAACTATCAAATTGTTTAAAGAAATGGATTAAGTCCTCTTAATTTTAGAATAAGTGTTTAAATCAGTTGCTACTAAACTGAATAGCAGCATGAATTCTGCACTAGGATTCAGAGTCAAGGTGACTGCTGTAAGTAAGCGTTTGAAATAGCTAATGAAGCATTTCTGACATCATTAATGAAAGCCGATAATGATGGATTTAGTTTATTGTTCATATCGCTGATCGTTTAGTAATGTTAAAAAAGCCACTAAAGCCTTAATTTTGGCATCGCTCAGTCTTTTTGCTTTTAAATCTTTTTTATTAATGGTGTCTTTAATCTCAGCTTCGCGCCACGGTTGCTGAGTTTCTGGGTTGAGAACTCTTTTAGAGTTGTTGTATTGGTCATAAAACTCAATAACCGTCGATAATTCTTTAAACACACCGTTGTGCATATAGGGTGCTGTCAAGGCGACATTACGCAAAGTGGGGACTTTAAATTTCCCAGCGTGTTTGTCATCTTCGACAAGAGGGTTTTCTAATAAGCCTGTATCGAGATGATCTTTTTTTACCCCATTGATGCCTCTTAAGGGGCTATTAACAGGTACACCTATGTTGTGAAATTCGTAGTTGGTAAAGGTTTCGGCTGTTTGATTCTCGCCTTTTAATACATGACAACTGGCGCAATTAGTATTGTTATTTGAAAAAAACAATGACATGCCTAATTCTTCTTGTGCGCTTAATTCATAGTTACCGTTTAAATAACGATCATATTTTGAGTCGAACGGTGAAAAATAAGCACTCTGCTCAAATGCCGCAATACTTTCAGTCATAGCCTTAAACAGGCTATTGTTGTGATTAAAAATAGCATCGCCATAAATGTTTTTGAAAAGAAGAACATAATGTTGATTTTCGCGTAAACGCTGTTTTACCATGGCAGTACTTGTTAGGCCCATTTCATTTGGATTTAACAGAGGGGCAGATGCTTGAGCTTGTAAATTTTTGGCTCGGCCATCCCAAAATTGACCACCAACGTATTGTTGCGTTTTTGAATTAAAATGAAAATCAGGGGAAAAAGCCGCATAAGCAGCAGTGGGTGCATTGCGATCACCAATTGACTGTCCATTGTCACCCAGTGAAGCAGCGCCTTTAAGCTCGGTGCCTCGATCATCAACAAAGCCGACGGCAGGGTTATGACAAGATGCACAAGACTGGCTACGGTTAAGCGATAAATTTTTATCAAAGTATAATAATTGCCCTAATTCAGCTTTTGCTTCATCGGCATGTACTATTGAAGCGTTGACTGCGATAAAAAAAACGATGAAAAAAATGAGTTTAGTCATGCCGAAAAATCTTTTTAAAGGGTAAAAAAAATAATCTGAGTATTGAGTTGTACTGCACTTTATCACTAACCCCAAATTGGTCGCTTTGGTTTTTATGTGAATATTGTAATGTGCCAAACACGCGATCCCAAACGGCAAATACACCGCCAAAGTTGTAACTATTGCCTGTTAATGTGTGATGGAATTGATGTTGAGCTGGCGAAATAAGCCAGTTTTCTAATCCGTCATAGTAACTAAGGCGTAGTGCCGAGTGGCGAATATTATCACCCATAAAATGTGCTGTAATGACCAATAGGTTAATACCAAAAATATCAATGATGGCTAGTGCCGCGCCAAAATAATAAACGAAAACACCTGTCACCGTGCCTGCAACGAGAGCATATCTTAAGCCATAGAGTATATTTTCAATAGGATGAATGCGATAAAAAGTCATGGGCGTTAATACCTCAGCACTATGATGTACTTTATGAAATTCCCATAAAAAAGGGATTTTATGCACAGCTCGGTGCAGCCAATAACGGCTTAAATCACTGAATACAAAAAGGGCAAAGGTATATAAAACCATGAGTGCAGAATGGTTGATGTTAAGCTTGGGTTGGAAGCCAAAAACTGACTGCATCCATTGAACGACACTAAATGCGACTTCGTTAATACCGAGCATAAATGGAAGAATAAGACTTAATTTTATGATCGATGCTAAGGTGAAATAGGCATAATCTAATCGTGCGGAATGATGCCACCAAATGTCTTTGTTAAACACACTAGAGAATGATTGTTGCGTTATTTTTAACACAAATATTGCGATTAAAAAGGCCGTTAGCAAATAGGGCCAATACAATCTTTTTTGTGGATTATTGACATAATCAAGTCCGAGTAAGTGGATTAAATCTAGCTCAAGAAAAAAGCTCAGTAATTCAGTCACCGTCGGCATCTATAATATTAGCATTTAAACCCAGTGCATCAATTAATAAAAAATAATAGGCGTTGTGGAGTGTTTCTAAGGTTTTATGTAAATTCTGAAAAGGCTTACTGGTTAGATGCTGTGCGATCGGCTGTGGTAAATGATCCATTTGATTCAGTGCGTCATCAAGCGTTTTTTTAATAAAGAGCAGTTCAGATTCAGCCTTTTTTTGTTTAGCGATAGCGTATAAATCTTGTTCGCCATGATGGTCAATAATCATGCGGTGTGTTTTTAAAATAGACTGTATCGCTAACATAGAAGATTGTGAGCTTGCGTACTCTAATTGCTGGATTGAGGGCTTATCTTGATATTTTTTAACCAAACCTGCTGCTTCACCCACGCGCCAATTAGCTAATTTAAAGCTGCTATCGACTAGGGCATTAACCACTAGGCCGATAGATAGGGCAGGATTGGAAATGAACTTTTTGTCGGTTTTATAAAACAGGGTAATCTCATCTAACCAAGTTTGAATATTAGCCAACACAATGAGGGCGGCATCAATGCGGCGAAAGTCACTTTTTTTCAGAGCAATAACTAGGTCAACGCTATCCTCTTTTTCGAACAGTAGATATTCTAAGGCATTGATACTTTTAGTTGAGTTTTTAAAGAGAGCGTTGTTCAGATTTTTATCACCATTAAGGGCGCGAGCAACAAGGTTAGGGATAGATTCATTGGCTTGATGGAAAAAATCAATATAGCGAGGGTGGTCTAGATAATCTTCGTCTAGCGCGCCAGCGACATAGACGGCTTCCACCGCTTTCCAATGTGTGATTAAACGCTTAAAGGTCTTTTGTATGTCATTTAACGTGTGAGTGTTGGCATGAGACTTAAAATCTTGCAATTGCAGCTTTAAGTCAATCAGTGTTTTTTGAGCGGCTACGCTATCTTTAATTAAAACATTTTCTAAGACACCTTGTACAAAAGCATGCTGTACCTTATCCCTTTGTTCGGAGGCGAATAATGGTTGTGCATTGATAAAAGTGAGGAGCAATATGACTATTGTTTTTGAAATCATAATAAATCGTTATAAAGTTGATAAAAATTTTAACAGTGATGATCTGTTTTTTTTATGGAGATGGACGAATGCTTGTTGCGACGGTAAAGCTTCGCCACCATGCCATAAAATGGCCTGTTCTATGGTATTAGCGCGGCCATCGTGTAAGTAACCGGCCTTGTGGTTTAGTTTCTTGGCAAGACCTATGCCCCAAAGAGGCGGTGTTCGCCACTCGTTGCCTGTTGCCAGAAATACATTCGATTGATCGGCTAGTTCCTTACCCATATCATGCAGTAAAAAATCACTGTACGGGTTAACCACAATACCACTATCAGTACGATAATTGTTTTGATGGCATTGCTCACAGCCCGACTCAATAAATAGTTTTTTACCTAAGCTCATTTTAGGTGCTTTGGGTACTTTTAGTCGACTGATATAAAGCGTAACGGCTTTTAAACGTAGCATTGGTAAATCATCGCTATGTGTTTTATGGGCGCTATTACATGCGCTTTGAGTCAAACTGCACGTCTCTTCTGAAAATAAAGGAGAGGTGATGCCGATGTCATTAATAAAAGCCTTGGCAGTTTGATCTATCAATAAAGCAGAGCTAGCTTTCCAGCCAAATCGCCCCAATTTAAATTGCTGGGCTTGTTCAGACCATATTCGGTTTGCTTTGCCTGAAATACCATCACCATTATCATCATTGATATCTTGATGGTTGAGAATCTGAGAAGAAGGGATTTGCTCAATTAATCCAAGGCCTGTTAACGACAGGGCGCGGCGCGCATTTATGGTGGTATTTGGTGCTAAAGCACCATAGTTTAAATGACTGAGAGTGAAGTTTGGTTTCGTTAATGTGACAGAGCTATGGTCGGGATAAGTAAAAATTGTCGTTGTTAAGTGCACCGATGCTTTCCCTTCAAATGGTACACCGTGGATGCCATTAATGGCTAATTGTGAGCCGTAAATAGGGTCGCCCTTGGGGCTGGGCTGGTCTTTTTCTGTGTTAGATTGTGACAAAGTAAATACAATAGATCGGCTAACAGAGCCTTGTTGTCGCGTGCTTGATTCACCACCACCATTATTTTTATGGCAGCTCACGCAGTTATTAGCATTAAATAATGGCCCTAAGCCATCTCTTGCGGTCGTTGCAGCTGGCGCTTCGACCCATGGGACAGTGAAAAAACTGCGCCCTAAAACAAATTGGTCCAATTGATTATCATTTAAATGATTCATCGCGTGGGATAAGGCCGCTTTACTGCGGTCGTGTGTAAAATAAGCAGTGTTTTGTGCCTGTATAGCAAAAGACATCAGAACAAGACTGATAGTAAATAAAATTTTCATGAAAAAAAATAGCCTTCTGTTAAAAGACAAACTGAACTACTAAGAGACTTTGTTACGCGTCTTAATATTACTTAGTGGTTCAGCTTTTCCTTAACACAGAGGGCTTGCTTGAAAAAAGTATAGCGTGTTATATGCTTTTAAAGCTTAGTTTCATCGGCATCAGTCACATCGTTCTTAGTTAAAGAAAGGTTCATGTCGTTAGCAACCAAAACCATGACATCACCCAGTTTGCGCATTTCATTTTTCATTTTTCGAAGTTCGCTAGCATTATGTTGAGGTAAGATTTGATAATCAAAATGCCATTTGTTTTCGGCCAAATCATTCATACGAGCTACTTTTTTATCAATTTTTGAAATTAAAGTGTCAAGATTGCCTTGTGTGCTTGAGCTGGCTTGAGTATAAAAGCTGTCGCCATAATCTTTGCCGTTGTAGGTGGCTTTAAGCACATTGGTAAAACCTTGGTAATTTAATGAAATGTCACGATGGGTATTATCACTAAAACAAGAATGTTCGTCTTCTTCACTCGGTGTTAATACCGCAACTGCAATGCGCTCATTAGCCAGTTCAGATTTAATAAATACGCCCATACCGGCAATAATCTGTTTTGTGGCGACTGTTTTATCAATGTTTTTATTAGCGTCTTTTCCCGTTAGTGTGCCTAATAAAGCTGCACGATAACAACCAGTTGCATCAACAGTACAATTGTTTGAAAGCTCTTTACTCCAAGCACTAGACACAACAGATAAATCACTGACTATTTGCTCAGATGCCGCTGCTAAATATGCTAAACGACGTTGAGCAAATGGATCACTGGTGAAATCGGAAAGAGGTCTTAAGCCGGCTGTTAAAGGCCCTTTTGTAATGCTGTCGACATTAAAATTTGCATAGTCCTGGTCTTGTCCCCAAAGCAAAAATTCAACTGCATGGTATCCAGTTGCAACATTAGCATCGCCTCCATTTTCATTTAACGCGGCTATAGATTGAGCTGTAATGGTGGTGACATTAACTGCTTGAGCATCTTCTCCGCCAGGATTGAATAGGCCAGTGCTATCAATAATATTGCCTGATGTGCGGTTACCGTTTTCATCAATAGTGTAATCAATCATGTTTTCATCTAAAGGCCATGCGTTTAATTGCCCTTCTAAAGCGCCATAAGCATTAGCAACCCAACCCTCTTCAGCATCAATAGGGCCATTTGATAAGCGAAATATTTCAGACTGACCATAAGACTCTCTGGATGCTAACCAAGCATCTTTTGCAGACTGAAAGCTGCTTTCATTGGGTGATTCACTAAAGGCTGTCAGAGCATGCTGTAGTTTTTTAGCATCATTGTGTGCGTCAGTATAAACATCAGCAGCCATATTGGCATAAGCCTCTAAAACAGGTGATGACTGTGTTAGCTCTGGCGTGGTTTGACATGCGGATATGCTCAACAGAGCTGTGGCTATTGAAAGCGCCATTAAGGTTTTTTTAGATGTTATTGTCATAGAATTATCCTGCTTAAATTAGAGATGAAGTTTGAAAGTGCGAGGAGTATATAGAGTCGGATGCAATATGTAAATATAAATGATAATGATTCGTGTTTGTGTTTACATGCTGATACTGTTGTGATTTAATTGATGCAAATGAGAATCATTATCAAGAATTATGTGTGAATTAAATAATCAAAAAATAGTCAGCGATGACATAGAAATGAGCGAGGCTATGATGTTTGGTAAGCGCGCTGCCTTATGGGAGTTACCAGCACATCAAATATGCACCGTCATAGGCACGTGTCTTGATATGAGTTATCTAAAAAAGGTTAAAACTCGCTTTAGTAATGAAATTGAGGGTGTTTGCTTAAGTTCAGATTATGACTATCACAGTTATTTTGTTGGGATGTCGGCCTCTAAGAATATAATTTCTAAAGCAATGAATAAACATCTCAATAAGTTGTACCAGCGCTATATTATTAATATTAATAGTTGTAAAACCGACGTGGCTATAAGAAAAGAATGGAGTAAGGTCGCCGCTTTAAAGTTTAAAAATTTGGAAGGTTACTTTTGGGCGGTTATTAGTAGCAAATATGCCAGTCATGAATTAAAAGGCCAGATTTATGGTGAAGTACATATGCTCTGTCATGATATTAGAAAGGTGACGCAAAATACGCAACAAAAAACAACTGATGAAAAC
>CAZORZ010000043.1:0-7633 GCA_964582255.1 uncultured Gammaproteobacteria bacterium
TGAATAGTGTGTTTGAAAAATATGCCCCACAAAAGCTAAAAGAAATTAGCAGCCGCATAAATGGCGTATTAATTTCAAACGGTCAAGGCAAGGCTTTAGGTTATGCTATATTTAATCTGCAAGAGCGTGGAAAAATGATGCTCGGTCATGCCGAAGAAGTGTATGAAGGCATGGTTATAGGTATTCACAACCGCGCAAATGATTTAACAGTTAATCCACTTAAGGCAAAACAGTTAACTAATATTCGCGCCGCAGGGACTGATGAAAACTTAGTATTAACTAAGCCGATTATTTTTACTTTAGAGCAAGCACTAGAATTTATTGAAGATGATGAGCTAGTAGAAGTGACCCCTTCATCAATTAGAGTTAGAAAGAAGTACTTAACTGAAAATGAACGTAAACGTATGTCCAGAGGTTCTACTGCTGGCCAATAACACGATGTAGGGAGGACGTATGACAGCTATAAAAACCAATAATGAGAAACCAATAGTCTTATTGGCAACTCAATCTCGGTTGTCAGCGCGTTCGATGATAAGGCTGCTTCAAGACCAATTTACGATACTTGAAGTCGACGATGCCGAAGATGCATGGAAAGCGATGACAGGTAAGACCACTGTCAATCTACTCATTTCAGATTTAGTGTTGTTACAAAATCAATTTGCATTACTCGAACGCATAAAAACAGCGCAAGACAAAGGCATTCGGCATTTACCGTTATTATTATTAATCAGTGAAAACAATGACGATGGCGAAAGAGAAAATGCTTTAAGTAAAGGCGCTACAGACTTTCTTACCATGCCTTTTTCCAGCTCAGAGCTTATTGCTCGAGTCAGAATGCACACTCAAGTTTTTTTACGTCAAGAAAAAATACTCGATGCAGAAAAAGATGAAACCATCGACATCTTACAGCAGCTTAGCCCAGAAACTTTTTTTGAATCTCGCTTGCAACAAGAACTATCATTTTCTACCCGTCATAAAATCCCCGTCAGTTCGTGCAAAATCGAAGTTGATCAGCTCGAAAATATCAAAAAACAATACGGTCATAAAATAGCCCATCAAATCATCAAGCTATTAGCTAAAGTATTACAAAAAAGCGTTCGTAAAGAAGAGACGCTCTGTTATTCGGGTCATGGTCGTTTTACCCTGCTGTACCCAGCGACAAACGCATTAGGTGCTTTTGCAGCGGTTAAACGGATTAAAGAAGCAACCGATAAAACGCAAGTAAAGTTAGGTGGCAAACTCCAAACAATAACCTTTAGTGGCGCCATTTATACCTGTTTAGCGAGTGAATCAATCAGTGTTGAAAGTATTCAAAATGAATTAGAAACTCGTTTGGAAGATGCCCTAAAAAAAGGTAATAGCGCGATTGTTACAGCAGGTCATAAAGAAAAAATCAAAGATCTTATTCCATCAGTAGAGTGCGCCCTAAGTCTTATCGACGAGGATAATACCGAAGATTTAAAAGAACACAGTAAAGCCTTAATGATTCAGGTTATTCCGTTGATGCGTTTTAGTGATGAAACGTTAAATCTTGGTATGGACAAAGTAATTGACTCTTTAATTAAACGATTAAAGACACGTTAGATTAGGGCAGAAAATGAATAAAAAATCTATTTTGAATGGTTTATCGACCTTGGTATTTTTTATCTTAGTCTATACGGGTGCCAGTATGTGGCAAACCAGAAATTTACCACAAGACGAAGCCATTGCATTTAGCATTAATGACCTTAATGGTATGTCACATTCGTTTCAGTTTTCAGACAACAAAAAGCCTGTTCTATTGCATTTTTTTGCAACTTGGTGCCCTATTTGCGAACTTGAAAATGGCTCGTTAATTAGCCTAAATGAGGATTACGAGTTGATTATGATAGCCATGCAATCAGGTGAGTCATCAGAGATAGAGCAATATAAGCAAGAACACGGTCTTAATATGACAATATATAATGACTATAATGGAAAAATATCTAGGCTGTATAACGTAAGGGGTGTGCCAACCAGTTTTATTATCGCACCACAAGGCGGTATAAGCTCAAGCCTTATAGGGTATTCAACAGAGCTGGGTTTACGTTTTCGTTTATGGATAAGCCAAGTTTAAACATGTCACAACTACCCGATAAAGAACCGACACTACGCGTTCCAGCCTTATTAAAAGATTCCAATCCTTCAGGCACAATGTTTGGTGGATGGCTCATGGGGCAAATAGATATAGCTGCCAGCATTCCTGCCTTAGTACACTCTAAAGGCCCAGTGTTAACAGTAGCCGTAAAAAACATGAGCTTTTTAGCACCGCTGTTTGCTGGTGATTTAGTCAGTATTTATGCAGAATTAATCTCTACTGGTAAAACATCAATGGTGATAAAAGTAGAAAGCTGGATTCAACGCAATGCTGCTAAGCCTTTATGTATAAAAGTCTCTGAAGCTGAATTAGTTTATGTTGCTGTGGATGCTAAAGGTAAAAAACGCAAAATAGCTTAAATAGACGTATCTTGTTATCTGCTTTAACAGTGCTTACTCCTCAAAAAATATTTCCATACATCGGTTATTCGCACATTGTATTCACAAATAACCCATTTACTTGTACTTTAAATTCTCGTTCTTCTTGTATGAGGAAAGTAAGCAGCATTTGAAAAGTGAGCTTAATGGGTTTTGTTACCGATTTAATAGCAGGTTCTGGGCGCGTGAAATCAATAAGGATTTTACGCTTATGTGTTGACCACTAGAGCCCAGGGATTGATAACATTGTTATTAGAAAAATTCCCCGCCACTTTTTAATTAAGATCAAAGCGAAATACTGAGAACTCTTAATGATTTATATTGTGTGGGGCATCTAAAAAGAGTTTTGACCGCATGATGTGCCGTGATTCGTCGTGACTAGATTATTTTTTGTTTCTAAGACACATGAGCATGATTGATTCCTCATAGTGATGCCATCTCTTTGAGTTGTTACAGTTAGCCCACCTGAGCGTGCTAAAGGCGCTAATTTATCTGCTGGGAAGCCATTAACCGCTTTAGAGCAAATGCTGTGTACTTCTTGATAGTCTTTTACATCCATATTAACTAAGAAGGTATAACCAGCTAATACGAGGATGCTGATTACTAATGCGATTTTAACAATAGGTCGATTCATTATTTGGTTTTATCCTCATTTTTAACGTCAGGCTTTTTATCATCGTCATTTTTTAAATCTTTATTTTCTTCAGCTTCAGCTTCTTCAATGCGATCCAGCTCTGCGTCCATTTCTTCGTCTGTTAATGCCTGGTGGTCTTCAGTCTCATAGCCATTAGCGGCATCTTCATCTGCTTTGTCTGACGCGGCTGTATTGTTGGTAGCAGGATCGTCTACAACTTCAAATTCATCGTTAAAAGCAGAACCACCAATGGAATTTTTACTGTCATCGTCGACATCTTCATATTCGGCATCGTCGGCTTCTTTGCGGGTGATTATTTTTTCTGGCAACAGGTAGCGTGCAGCCAGTAAACCACATTCAAACAATAACCACATAGGGATGGCGAGAAGTAGCTGTGAGATAATGTCGGGAGGCGTAAGCAGCATGCCAATAATAAACGCGGCTACAATGACGTAAGGTCTTTTTGCAGCGAGCTTATCGGGTGTGGTTATACCAAGGGCGATGACAATAATAGTGGCAATGGGGACTTCAAAAGCCAAGCCAAAACCAAAAAATATGGATAAGACAAAATCGAGGTAGCGGCCAATATCGGTTGTTATGGCTACGCCATCGGGGCCTACTGAGGTAAAAAACCCAAAAATAAGTGGAAAAACAACAAAATAAGCAAAGGCAATGCCGAGATAGAATAACAGTACGCTAGAGATTAATAAGGGTACTGCTAGGCGTTTTTCATGCTTGTAAAGCCCCGGTGCAATAAAAGCCCATAGTTGATATAAAATGACAGGCATTGCCAAAAATATAGACAACATTAACACTAATTTAAAAGGTGTTAAAAAGGGGGATGCAACATCAATGGCGATCATTGATGTGCCTTCAGGAAGGTGTTGGGTTAATGGCTTAGCTAAATAGGTATAAATTTCATTAGCCCAGTAAAATAGGCTTAAAAATATTAATAAAATGGACAGCAACATACGCATGACGCGGTCACGCATCTCGAGTAAATGCCCCATAAAGCTATCGCTGGCAGGTACTTTTTTTTCTGAAGAGGTTTTTTTATCGGACATTAATGCTAGGGGTTACGATTTGATGTCTTTTTTAATGTTGTTAAATTCATCTTGAATAGATGCTTCTGTGTGCACTGAATTGTGCATGGCCTCTTTTAGAGATTGCAATTCGTCCTGCTGTGTTTGTAAGATTTTTTGCAATTCATCGGTTTTAAATTCGCGTTCAACATCGTTTTTTACATTGCTAACAAAAGACCTTACTTTTGTATACCACTTACCGGCAGAACGCGCCACAGAAGGCAATCGCTCAGGCCCAATGACAATTAAAGCGACTATGCCGATGACCATCATTTCAGCAAAACCCATATCAAACATAATTAAAAATCCTTAAACAAAAAGCGTTAAGAGGCCTTTTCTTTTTCTTCGATAATTTTGCCTTCAATAATGCTGTCTTCTTTTTTATCTAGAGAGGCTGTGTCAGATGATTCTGAGGATTTTTCTTCTTTCATTGATTTTTTAAAGCTTTTGATAGCGCCACCTAAGTCACCGCCAACATTGCGTAATTTTTTTGTACCAAATAGTAAAATAACGATGCCTAAAATTAATAATAATGACCAAATGCTGATTCCACCGAAACCCATAATAACCTCTCAATATTTGTTAGTTTAAACTGGCTTTAAGGTGATTCCTTAAAGCCTATAATGACTCTCTTTTGACAAGGCTAAAGTGAGTTGTTTTATTTTTTTCTTGAAGCTTTCTCTTCAATACCTGATAAGCCAAAACGTCTAGCAAGCTCATCTAAAATCTGTTGGGACTCAATCCCTTGGTGGGATAGTAACACCATTGTGTGAAACCATAAATCAGCAGTTTCATAAATTATCTGTTCTTTATCTTCATCCTTAGCGGCAATGATCGTTTCTGCCGCTTCTTCACCTATTTTTTTTAAAATAGTATTGAGCCCTTTAGCATATAAAGAGGCAACATAAGACGAGTCTGGTGCTGCATTTTTACGTTGCTCAAGTACTTGGTCTAGTTGCGCCAAAATATCGTTTGATGAGTCACTCATGAATAAATCTCTTTGGGGTCTTTAAGCACAGGTTCATCTTCTAACCACTGGTTGTTTTCATCTAAAACGCGATAAAAACAACGCTTACGACCAGTATGACAAGCTATACCGCCTTTTTGTTCAACACTCAGTACCACCACATCGGCATCACAATCAATGCGAATATGTTTCAGTATTTGAGTGTGGCCTGATTCTTCACCTTTAAACCACAGCTTTTGGCGCGAACGTGAAAAATACACAGCTTGTTGTTTTTGTTGAGTAAGTTGTAATGCTTCTTGGTTCATCCAAGCCATCATTAAAATGTCACCTGTTATGTGGTCTTGTGCGATAGCAGGCACTAAACCGTCGGCATCATATTTTATCTGCTTAAACCAATCAACCATTACAAACGCACCTCAATGCCTTGTGATTGCATATGTTTTTTCACTTCTTCGATGCGATATTCGCCAAAGTGAAAGATACTGGCGGCTAAAACAGCATCGGCTTTGCCTTTTAATACGCCTTCAGCCATGTGTTCTAATTTGCCTACGCCACCCGATGCGATGACTGGAATACGCACAGCATCCGATACCAATGCGGTTAGCTCATTGTCAAAGCCAATTTTTGTGCCGTCTCGATCCATGCTAGTGAGTAATATCTCACCAGCGCCGAAATCGTTCATTTTAGAAGCCCATTCAATGGCGTCTATGCCCGTGGTTTTACGCCCACCATGAGTAAAAATTTCCCAGCGGTTGTCTTCGCCATCGACACTGACTTTTTTAGCATCTATGGCAACCACAATACATTGTGAGCCAAATTTATCGGCAGCTTGCTTAACAAAATCAGGATTAAAAATGGCGGCGGTATTAATGCCTACCTTATCAGCACCTGCATTTAACATGCGGCGCACATCGGCCACTTCGCGAATGCCACCACCAACGGTTAGCGGAATAAACACTTCACTGGCAACGGCCTCAACCATATGTACCATGGTGTCTCGATTATCAACGCTGGCTTTGATGTCTAAAAAGGTGATTTCATCAGCGCCTTCTTGGTTATAACGTCGAGCCGCTTCTACTGGGTCACCAGCATCACGAATTTCGACAAATTTAATGCCTTTAACAACACGACCATTGTCAACGTCTAGGCAGGGGATGATTCGTTTAGCTAAAGGCATAATTAATTATTTTTTAAGTAAGTAATCGCTTCTGCCATAGTCAGCGTGCCTTCATATAAGGCTCTGCCCATGATGACGCCTTCGATGCCGCTGTCTTTTACTTGGTTAATGCGAATAATGTCGTTGATATCGGTGACGCCACCTGATGCAATAACAGGGATAGAAATAGATGTTGCTAGGTTTGCAGTTGCTTCGACATTCACCCCTTGCATCATCCCATCGCGAGAAATATCGGTGTAAACAATGGCAGATACGCCTTGGTCTTCGAATTTTTTGGCCAACTCATCAGCGGCGGTAGTTGATGCCTCAGCCCAGCCTTCGACTGCGACCATACCATTTTTAGCATCTATTCCAACAATCACATGGCCAGGGAATTTTTGACATAGCTCGGTGACAAAAGGTGGGTTACGAACAGCTTGCGTGCCAATAATCACATAACTAACGCCAGCGGCGAGATATTCTTCAACTGTTTCTACTGTACGAATACCACCACCGATTTGAATGGTTAAGTCTGGAAATTTTTTAGATATGGCGGCAACCACCTCAGCGTGCATGGGCTTGCCTTCAAAAGCACCGTCTAGATCGACTAGGTGCAAGCGGTTACAGCCTTGTTCGACCCATTGGCTCGCCATGGCAACAGGGTCGTCACCAAAAACCGTGCTATCTTCCATACGGCCTTGGCGTAAACGCACACATTGGCCGCCTTTTAAATCAATGGCGGGTAAAAGTTGTAATTGTGAACTCATGTTTGACCGTCCCATTGAGTGAAATTCGTTAATAATTGCAAACCATGTTCTGCACTCTTTTCAGGATGGCACTGCATGGCAAATACATTGTCTTTGGCAATAACGGCACTAAAGTCGTGACCATAGTTGCATGTGCCAGCATGGAGTTCAGAACACATCACGTCAAGAAAATAGCTATGCACAAAATAAAAACGGCTGTTGTCAGGAATGTTGCTCCATAAGGGGTGAGCCTTAGACTGTTGCACGTGATTCCAACCCATGTGAGGGACTTTTAATCTTTGACCATGGTCATTAAGCGAATCAGCAAATGCAGTGACATTCGCTTTATAGTAGCCAAGGCAGTCTGTGCCGCCATTTTCTTCGCTGTGGCTGACTAAAACTTGCATGCCCATGCAAATACCTAAAAATGGTTTAGTGTGAGCCGTTGCTAAAATAATGTCGTTTAAACCATTGTTATGAATAGCTAACATGCAATCTTTGGCTGCACCTTGGCCAGGAAAAACGATGCGATCAGCGGCTTCAATGGTGTCTAAA
>CAZORZ010000044.1:0-7258 GCA_964582255.1 uncultured Gammaproteobacteria bacterium
TTTTGTATCGCTTATAGAGATGTTTTGAAACTGGGCGTAGCTTTTTCCATTCTCAATATAAAGATCGTTTTGTAACATGTAGCGGATTTCCCAACCACGTTTTTGAGCCTCAAGCATCATCGCAAAGCTGCTGTCTTTCCACGGCTTTATGGATTCAATTGGATCCATGACAATGCCTAGTATCATGATTTACGCATCTTAGTTTTCAGCGATTTCACGTGCAGCAGCCAACAAAGCCAAACGTCCTACAACGCCATAGGCATAGAATCGATTAATGCTCGAATCAGGGTCTTGGTTGTGATCAGGAGTATTGCAACTATCTGCGAATGCCAGAGGTTCGAAAATAGCGCCAGGAGAGTTTAGGTTGTCAGTGGATGATTTTTTATCATGGGTTCGATAAAAGCCACCAACCACATAGTGGTCAATCATATAAACCACAGGTTCGGCTGTAGCTTGGTTTTCGCCAACGGTCTCTAGCGTAGGCACGCCTTCTTGCAAAATCACTTCAGAGGTATCTGAGCCTTCTTTACTAGAGGACATTTTAGTGCGTTGCTTACGGTTCAGTTGGCGCACATCATCTGCTGATGAGGCAGTCATAATACCCATGCCATAGGTGCCTTGGTCTGCTTTAATCACCACGTAGGGCTTATCAGTGATGCCGTACAGATCATATTTTTTCTGGATGGCTATGAGTAGCTTCTCGGTATTATCAGCAAGGCAATCTTCGCCTTCACGTTTCATAAAGTCGATGGCGCCACAGTTTCTAAACAGGGGATTAATCAACCAAGGGTCTATGTCGATAAGTTGGGCTAGGCTGTCGGCGGTATCATTATAGATGGTAAAGTGGTCAGACTTAAAACGGTTCGACCAGCCAAGATCTAAGGGAGGCACTACCGATTGCTTTAAATTTTCTAAAATACTAGGTCGTCCACCAGACAGGTCATTGTTGAGTAAAATGGCGCATGGGGTGAAGCCATTAATGCTAATCTTGTCCTGTTCGCGACGAATGGGATGAAGGGTAACCACTTTGCCAGACGGTAAATCAATGCTTAGCGGTTCAGTGATATCTTCTCGTATGGTGCCTATTTCAGCCTTATAGCCAGCAAGGTGAACATACTCAAGCAAGGCGGCAATACTTTCCATATAAAAGGTATTGCGGGTATGGTTTTCGGCTATGATTAATAGGCCGTTAGCCAAGGGGCAGACTCGCTCTAAGGCGATTTGAAGGGCCTGGATGCACAGCGGTTTTGATGCGCTGTTTAAATTATTAAATCCTGCAGGAAATAAATTGGTATCGACTGGTGATAGTTTAAAGCCGGCATTGCGTAGATCGACAGAACCATAAAATGGGGCTGGCGTTTGCTTGAATTGTTCACGAAACCACTGCTCAATTTTTTCTTGATGAGTAATGATTTTGTCCTCAATCTCATGTAATGGGCCCGTGTGAGCGGTGAGTAAATGAGGGACAGTTGTTAGTCCAAAGGTAAATGGCATAGCGTGAGTTGTCATGAAAGAAAAGTAATATTAACTGCATGTAAGGGCAAACGCGAAAAATAAAAGCCATCTGAGGCTTATGCTGTCAGAAGATAAAATAGAATTTACTTTATTTTTTTAGAATAAAAGACTACCTTTACTTGATAAATTAGTGATAATGAATTAAAAATAGCCTAGCGCAGACAGGATCTGGTTGCGTTCATAATAATAAATATTTAAAAGTCAAAAATCTTTCGGGGGAGTTGTGAGCGAAGCGGTTCAGCAATCAAATACATCAAGCTTAAACTGTGACGGCGTTAAGGTCATGGTTATTGATGATAGTAAAACTATTCGTAGAAGTGCAGAAACACTATTGAAAGGTGTTGGCTGTGATGTCGAAACTGCAATGGATGGTTTTGAAGCTTTGGCAAAAATTTCTCGCCATAATCCCGATATTATCTTTGTTGATATTATGATGCCTCGCCTTGACGGCTATCAAACCTGTGCATTAATAAAAAACAACCAAGCATACAAATCCATACCTGTGATTATGCTATCAAGTAAAGATAGTATATTCGACCGGGCTCGTGGCCGAATTGTTGGGTCAGATGAATACTTAACTAAACCATTTTCAAAGGATGATTTGATCGGAGCAATCTTGTCGCATGTGGGAAAAAAATAATATTAAAAGCTCAAAGCTAGAGGTTTACGAAGAATGACGCATATTCTCATCATTGATGATTCGCCAACAGAAGTTCATGTATTTAAAACCATGTTGGAGAAAAATGATATTCAAGTATCGGTAGCGACAAATGGCGAAGATGGCATCGTTATGGCAAAAGAAATTATGCCAGATCTTATTTTGATGGATGTAGTAATGCCAGGAAAAAACGGCTTTCAAGCGACAAGAGACCTTAGTAGAGATCAATCAACGTCTAATATCCCTGTGATTATTATAACCACCAAAGATCAAGAGACAGATAAAATTTGGGGTATGAGGCAGGGTGCAACCGATTACGTGGTAAAACCCGCCGATGAACAAGATTTAATGCAAAGAATAGGTGCGGCTCTAAGCTAAAAGCATGCCAACTTCGTTTAAAAACTTAGCGACTTTGCAAAAACGCTGCAAAAAGCACGCCGTTGGATTACCACTTAAGGTTGAAGTGGTGGCAGATTGGGTCGGTATTGGGTTTAGTGTGAATTCTGTTCGCTGTGTCGCGAGAATGACTGAAGTTACCGAAATATTGCCTGTGCCTGAAACGATTAGAGTGCCGGGTGTAAAAAAATGGGTTATGGGGCTTGCGAATATTAGAGGTGGTTTGATGCCGATTTTAGATTTGCGTGGCTTTTTAATTGGCGAAGATTCAAAAATAAATAAAAAAAGTCGAATCTTGGTGGTTAATTTATCGGGCGTGTTAGCTGGTTTATTAGTCGAAGAAGTATTTGGGTTGCGGCGCTTTAAGGAAAGCGATAAGAAAATCTATAAGAAAAGTAGAACAAGTCCAGAAATGAAAGGCATGCGTATGAAGCGCTATGTGGTCGGTCAGTTTGCGGATAAAAGTGAGTATTGGAATATTTTTAGTATCAAAGCGTTGCTGACAACCGAAAAGTTTTTAAGGGTTGTCTAGCTCGAACAAAGATTAATGAATTGAGGCACTATGTCGTTTTTAGATAAAATAAAAAGTTACAAACCTTCTCTTAAGGTCGATAAAAAAGCGAAGTCTAATGGAGTATCTATTGATCTCCAAACTTTGCTGGTCGGTAGTGGGTTGTTACTGAGTATTGTTGCTCTTGTTGTGGTGTTTAGTTATGAGTTGATTTTGGCGAGTTATGGGCAAAAGTACAGTGCGATTGTGAATAACCAAAAAGTTGTTTCGCAGCAAATAGCAACTTACTCCTTAGAGGCGTCTAGTGGTAATTCGGCATCATTTATTCAATTAAAGCGCTATAGGCAGCGTTTTGAAAACACCCTAACTCAACTCCAGAATGGTGATTCTGTTCAAGACTTGCCGCCATTGCCAGAAGCATTAAAGTTAGATTTAAGAAATGTAGAAGACTTTTGGAAGGACTACTCATTAAATATTGACGCTGTTTTAGAATCAAGAGAATCAATTGAGACGGTAACCAAATACGTTATTTTAATCAATGAGTCTATTCCCGAGTTGTTGGCGCTTTCAGATGGAATTGTTCAGCTGATGATTGATGCAAAAGCAGGAAGAATTGAGATTGCAATTGCTGCTAAGCAGTTGGCCTTGATTCAAAGCGTGCAAAACAATTTAAATCAGATTATGACGGGTGGTGATGGAGTCATGGCATCTGCGGATACATTTGCTAGTGAAACTGTGTTGATTGAGACGTTATTGATTGCCATGCTTGAAGGGTCTGAAAACTTGAATATTAAACAGTTTACAGGTGACGAAATTGTTAATAATTTGCTGCAAGTGGCGGATTTATTTTCAGTGGTTAAAAGGAATGTGAATCAAATTTTAGAAAATTCGCAGCAGCTATTTAGAGTGCGTGAAGCGGCATCAAATATTCAGTTATTAAGCCCTAAGATTTTAGCTGCTTCATCGGAATTGGGTAGCAGTATTAATTTGTATGACGACCGATTGAATTTACTGACCTATTTAGGTTATTTATTAGGTTTAATTGGCTTGGTGCTGCTGATGACGTTGGGTCGAATATTTTATAAAGAATCGCAAGATCGCTTAGAAGAAAGTAAGCAGCAAAATGCGCGTAACCAAGAGGCAATCTTACGCTTATTAGACGAAATGGCGAATCTAGCAGATGGTGATTTATCAGCTTACACAACTGTCACAGAAGATATCACTGGAGCGATTGCCGATTCGGTTAACTACTCTATTGATGCATTACGTGATTTAGTTGTCACGATCAACCAAACGGCAGTGTCTGTGACGGGTGCGGTTAAAAAAACACGTACTATTACCTTGACACTGTCTGATCAAAGTAAGAGTCAGTCCAATCAAATACAGGCGGTCTCTAGCTCGGTTGAGGAAATATCAAAGAGTATTACTCGGGTTGCTGAGAATGCAGCTAATTCAGCGGATATCGCGCGAAAATCAGTCGCCATCGCGCATGAAGGTAGTTCGACGGTAAGACGAACTATCAAAGGTATGGAAAATATTCGTGAACAGATACAAGAAACGTCAAAGCGCATTAAACGATTGGGTGAAAGTTCGCAAGAAATCGGTGATATCGTTGGTCTGATTACAGAGATTTCAGATCAAACTAACATACTGGCGTTAAATGCAGCGATACAGGCATCTATGGCGGGTGAAGCTGGAAGGGGATTTGCGGTAGTTGCCGACGAAGTGCAACGATTGGCAGAAAGAACAGGTGGCGCGACTAAGCAAATATCGGCGTTGGTCAAAACCATTCAGGCAGATACCAATGAAGCGATTTCATCTATGGAACAAAGTACAACGAATGTGGTTGAAGGGGCTAACCTAGCTGAAAATGCTGGGCAGGCGCTTGAAAATATTGAGAGTGTATCGTTGAAGCTAGCCACTAAAATCCTGTCGATATCCGATAAATCAAAAGAACATGCGCTAAACAGTACCAAGATTTCCCACAAAATGGATGGCATTAGATATATTACAGATAAAACATTAGAAGGTTCTAGCGAAACGTCAGTAGCAATTGATGACCTTGCAGGCATGGTAAAAGACCTGCAAAAATCTGTGGCAGGCTTTAAGTTACCAGGTATTGGTCTGACCGATACGGCCGTGATTAAGTCTTCAGAGCCCCTGGCAGAACAGTAAAGCGTATGGATTCTCAGCAAATCTCAATACAAAAAAGTGCACTGGGTTGGGTGCGCAAGTCCATTGACGATTACTTGTTCGAAATTCGGACAAATTTAAATCGCTATCAAGGTGATTACGACGACGATTTGATTAAAGAAATAAAACACCAGCTAACGATAATTAATGGTGTGCTTACTATGGTAGAGCAGTTTGGTGCCGCCATGTTAGCCGAAGAAATGGTGAGGCTGTGTGATTTTCTGATTGAAGAAGATGAGAAGTCTAAAGACCATGCGCTAGAAGTACTGTTGCGATCTGTTTTACAACTGCCTGATTATATTGAACGAATTCAATCAGGCTTAACCGATTTACCGTTGGTTATATTGCCGTTATTAAATGATATTAGGGCAATTCAGAATAAAGACTTATTTTCTGAAAAACTACTGTTTTTACCTAAGATAGCACAAGGCTCTAGCACAGTAATATCAGATGTTACTGCTATTGAGATTAAGAAAGCTCAGGTCTATGCGAAAAAGATTCGCCCAGTTTTTCAGTTTTCATTACTCAGCTTGATTAAAGAAAAAGATGTGAGTGATCAGTTTCTACGATTTGAGAAAGTTGCAGCTGTGATGCGCGACAGATCAATGACTGATGAATTAAAGCAGTTTTGGATTATCTTTGCGGCGTTAATCGAACCCTTATCCCGAGCAGAGCTGGAAACAAGTGTTTCTATAAAAATGCTGTTAGGCAAGGTGGATGGCGTTCTAAAATCAATGATTCAATTTGGTGAAGTTGACTTCATAAAAAATCAGCCAACCGAGTTAATTAAGAATTTATTGTATTATATCGCTCAGCCAAAATGTGCTGGAGTAAAAGCGACAGCAGTAAAAGTGGCTTATCAATTAGATCAATATCTGCCAAGTGAAAGTGAGCGTAAAAATATTATTGGGGCAATCAATGGCCCTAATCAGGCGCTTTTAAAGACAGTAGGCGAATCTGTTAAAAATGATATTGAAATCGTCAAATCGACCTTAGAAGTTTATGTTAATGGTGATTTGTCTGATGTCAGCAGATTGGAAAAAGTGCCTGATGAATTACACGTTATTTCAGATACGTTGGGTATGGTTGGCTTAGGTGCACAAAGAGAAATCATAGAGTCAAAGCGGATACTGGTTCAGGCCATTATCGACGGAGAGCATGAAGCAAATGAAGGTGAGTTATTATTAATAGCCCATGATTTGCTACTTGTTGAAGATGGTTTAGATAATATTAGTAAGATTCAGACTGCTCAGCTTAACAAAGATGAAACCAATGAAAGTGATTTTGAATTTGATAATGTGTTACTGGCGGTTGTTACTGCTACTTTAGACGATATTCAAAAAATTAAGCTCGCTATTCTAGATTATATTAATGATCACTCTAAAGCAGAAAACCTGTCTTTCTGTGTGACGTTATTAAATGAATCAAAAGGCGCCATGGATATATTGGCTCAAACTGATATGGCCGAGGTGATGGAGCAATTGTCGGCATATATTAATGTTGCAGATGCTCAGTTTCTATCCGCTCAGCGTTTAGATCTTATGGCAGATGTGATTGTTAGTATTGATTCCTTTTTAGAGTCTTTAGGTGAAAAACGAGATGATTCCTCTGCCATTGCTATTTATGCAAAGTCAAAGTTAACAGCCTTATTTGAAACCATTGAAATAGTCGAACAAGATGATATGGGTGACTTAGCTATTCCGAGTGAAGAGCTAGAAGAGGAACCAGCCGTTGATCTTGAGCCTGAGCTCGAAATAGCTGATGAAGTCACTTCTGACGATGTTGTTGAATCAATCAGCCTTGAATTGGATGAAATTCATGTTGTATTAGAATCTGTCGAGGTGGCAAGCAGCGCGTCAACAGCACAGTATCCAGAATTGCGTCATCTTAAGGTTCCTGGTGTGAGCCAAGATTTAATGGTGTTAGCCGAAGATTCAGATCCAGATATCTTAGAAATTTATATTGAAGAGGCTGAAGAAGAATCG
>CAZORZ010000044.1:7329-7628 GCA_964582255.1 uncultured Gammaproteobacteria bacterium
TTCATACCATCAAAGGCAGTGGACGTTTAGTTGGGGCCATGTTAATTGGTGAATTTGCTTGGGATTATGAGGAGCTATTCAATCGCTTGCTTGACCATACAATTAAAGTAAATTCAGATGTCGTGCAGTGTATTGGCTATGCGTCTCAAGCCTTGTTAGAACTTGTGGCACAAATTGATAAAAACACAGAGCTTTCGCATGACATCACTTTTTTACGTGGAGTGGCACAAGTTTTAGCAACTTACGATGCTGAAAAGTTAATGTCAGAACGACATCAATTAAAGCAGGAACTAGAAACT
>CAZORZ010000045.1:0-7539 GCA_964582255.1 uncultured Gammaproteobacteria bacterium
CCACTTTAAAGGCTATTAAGAAAGAGACACTGCCTAATAAAGTGGTCTATTTAAGTCCACAGGGCAAGTCGATTGATCATGCGCTTATGCGGGATGCTAAAGATTTAGATTCTGTGACCTTAATTTGTGGTCGCTATGAAGGCATTGATCAACGATTTTTAGATCAATATGTTGATGAAGAATGGTCATTGGGGGATTTTGTACTCAGTGGTGGAGAGCTAGCAGCGATGGTTTGCATTGATGCTATGGTTAGGCAGTTACCTGGAGCCTTAGGCTCTGATTTATCAGCGCAACAAGATTCATTTAGTGATGGATTATTAGATTGTCCTCACTACACTAGACCCGAGCAATATGCGGGTATTGATGTTCCAGAGGTTTTATTAAATGGGCATCATAAAGAGATTGAGGTTTGGCGTTTAAAGCAAGCGTTGGGTCAAACATGGTTAAAACGGCCTGATTTATTAGAGGTTAAAGATTTAACCGAACAGCAGCAAAGTTTGTTGCAAGAATTTATCGACGAACAAGATGAATCTTAGGTTTATCTGAGTTTATTGATTTTAGAATTATTTTTGAGGAAAAGTTATGAGTAATATTATTGCAGCGCTAGAAGCTGAACAAATGAAAACAGATGTTCCTGATTTTTCACCAGGTGATACCGTGATTGTTCAGGTTAAGGTAAAAGAAGGCGATCGTGAGCGTTTACAGGCTTATGAAGGCGTTGTTATTGCTAAGCGTAATCGTGGTATTAATTCTGCGTTTACGGTGCGTAAAATCTCTCATGGCGAAGGTGTTGAACGTGTCTTTCAAACGCACAGCCCAATGGTTGCAGGTATTGAAGTAAAACGTCACGGTAAGGTTCGTCAAGCTAAATTATATTATTTACGTGGCTTAACGGGTAAGGCAGCTCGTATCAAAGAAAAGCTATAAGTTCTTTTTAGACGTTTATTTTATGTAAGCGTTTGAACGGTCACTTATCAAAAAGGTGTGTTAGCATGAGCTAGCATGCCTTTTTTTTTGCTTAAATAAATTGTAACTACTCAGCTCATCCCCTGAAAACGGCTAACTCTGTGTTAAGAAATGGGCATTTTCAGGTGTAAATTCATATTTGTTGTCTTGATTTGACGACTTTTAGAGGCAATCTGAGCAGCGACTATAAATGTTACAATTCGCGGAGTAGTGGTAAAAACCAATGATTAAATTTTTAATATTCGCTCTTTGCGTGTTTAGCTCACCCCTCTACGCCAATGCAGCAGAGAAATTAGAACAGCTAAAATCTATTTCTAATGCGGGTGCGCCATTTTTGACCTTAAAAATGTTGGATCAAGCACAACCTGATTTAGATGCCGATTTATATAATTGGATTTTATGGGAGCAAGAACGGTTTAGTATTTTAGAGCAGTGGCAACAATGGAATGCATTACTCATTCGTATTGAAAGCTTACCCAACGATTTACCAGAACCGTTTCAACACCAGTTAATAACAAAACAGGCTCATGCGTATTTACAGTTAGCGCAAACAACAACAGTACGAAAAATTATAAGGCCTTATCTTTGGCATCCAGAGGCCGCTCAATCACTTGAGTACATTAATTGGCGTAAGCTCATTGTTGAGAGTTATATTAAAGACCAACGCTTTGATGATGCGAGGATTTCGATGCGTCGATTTTCACAAGATTTTGGCAGTATTGATAGTTCGTGGTTAGAAAGCCGAGCGATGATTTTAATTCAGTCTAATCATTTAGATGAAGCGGCTGATATTTTAAAGTCAAATGACTCTCCAAATGTGAAGGCACTCGCTTTATATGTTGAATTATTAGCGAAAACTAAGTCGGCTAAATCAATTTGGTTAGAAGCAACGCAACAGGCTAAAAAACAACAAAAAGGCTCATTAGAATATTCACGTTTTTGGATTGTTGCTTTATTTGCCGCAAAACACATGTCAAAAGTAGATCTTGTCATCGCTTATGAGGCGGTGTTAAGGACGCCATATTTCTCCATAAACAGTTTGTTGCAGATTTCTCCAGATGAGTTATGGACAGCCTATGATGACTATGCGTTATTGGTGGGTAATCGTGCTGAGCTTTTGCAAGGCAACGATGAAAAGTGGTTGTCCTTGGCTAAAAATGCGATGACACTCACGCCGATAAAGGCTCGTTCAGTGTTAGCTCATATTATGTTAAATAGTCGTCAGCCTAAATCTATAGAGTCCGCAGCTAAAACGTATCTAGATACCCTCGACTTAGAAAAGCCGGATGCAAAAAAACTTATTAATGCATTATTCAGCCAACAAGGCCGTTTTGCTGAGGTGCAAAAAATACCAGTTTCGATCCGATTTGAATTGGTCGATCTGGCGTTAAAAAATTCAGACATAGAGAAGGCAACACGTTTAATGACAGGTCTTGATCTTCGTCCTGACGATACGGATTTGTTTGCATGGCAATTGCGTCGAGCCCGAGTCTTAGTGTTAGGGGGGCAAACGGAAGAAGGACACCAAGTGATGAATGAATTATTGAACTCTTATCAAGACATCAGTGAACAGAAAACAGATAGAATTTTACAAGTTTTGTTCGATTTACAAACCATTGGTGCTGATCAACAAGTGATTGGCAACTTTAAACAGTTATTAACACTGGCAATTGCCCCTCGACAAAAACGTGAAATTTTATTTTGGATGGCAGATTCATTTAAAGCGCTAAAACAACATCATCGTGCTGCATTGCTCTATTTACAGTCAGCCTTATATATTGGGCCAGAGGCTATGGATCCTTGGGCACAAACAGCGCGTTATTCTGCGGCTGAAAGCTTGCAACAAGCAGGCTTGATAGACGATGCACGAAGAATCTTTGAAGGCTTATTAAAGGTTTCGAATAAACCGTCACAACGAGCGACCTTAAGAAATAAAATTCAACAATTATGGCTAAACCCACTAGAGCAATAAGTTATTTTTACCAAACACCTTGTGTCGGCTGGGTGAAAATTACGCTTGTCCAAAATAAGATCACAGCCTTGCATTACGTTGAGTTATCGCTTCAAGATCAAAATGAATCCAGAGTCATGCCAGCATGGTTACAACAGTTACTAGATAACTTTTTCACCCGTAAATCAGAATGCCCCAGTGATGTGTTGAATTTAGCAGGCAGTGAATTTCAGCTAAGTGTTTGGTCTGCTTTACTTAAGATTCCTTTTGGTGAGACCAGAAGCTATCAGCAAATTGCTGAGTCTATTCAATCGGCGGCAATAGCCGTAGGGCAGGCTTGCAAACGAAATCCAGTGCCTATTTTAGTGCCGTGTCATCGTGTCATTGCTAAACAGGGAATAGGCGGTTATGAAGGCGCTAAATCGGGGTTTAAATTAGATAGAAAAAAGAGCTTGTTGCGCTTTGAGGGTATTAATTTTTGAGTGTTAACGTGGGTCTAAAAATCGAAAACTTTGAATAGACCAATCATCTTCTGATGCCGTTAATACCATGCAAGACGAGCCACCTCTATTGCGTTGATTGCCAGCAGCACCAGGGTTCATAACCCACGGTAATTTGTAATCATCAATAACTTTTTTATGGGTGTGACCATAGATAACGGCTCTGGCTTCTGGGTGAGCCTTGCGTAGATCTTCATGGTCGGGTGAATGCATATCATGCAGATGGCCATGTTCAATTTTAATGATGCCGCCCGGTAATTTAAGTTCAGCAATCTGTGGTAAGGCATCAACGATGTCTGCTTGGTCTTCTGGCCAAGCTAAGGCATAGTCATTATTGCCAGCAACAGCGATGACTTGCCCTGTTTTAGGCTTCATGCTGTCTAATATATCGCCATCACAAATATCTCCAGCATGAATCGCTATATCACATTGAGTGATGATTTTTGCTATTTTGGGATGAATCTCAGCATGGGTATCTGAAATAATGGCAACGGTTATAGAGGTTGGCATGGCTAAGCTCAGAAATTAATTTTCTAGAGTGTACAGCGCATCAACGTCTGCAACATAAGGCTTAATCTTGCGAATCATATCAGCAAATACTCTTGGGTTGCCACAGACGATATGACCTGTTTTTAAAAAGTTATCAGTGCCATGAATATCACCAACAATGCCACCTGCCTCTCGAACAATTAATGCACCTGCCGCAATATCCCAAGGTTGTAAGGCAACCTCCCAATAACCATCTAATCGACCTGCTGCAACATAGGCCAAATCTAGGGCCGCTGATCCTGCGCGACGAATATCAGCGGCAGTATCAAAAAATGAACATAACATTTTGTTATGTACGTCTAATAATTGACGGTTGCGAAAAGGGAAGCCTGTCGCTAATAAGGCATCACGTGTCGAAATAATGGGTGTCACTCTGATTTTTCGGTCATTTAATGTAGCGCCATCGCCTCGGCTTGCGGCAAACATTTCGTCTTTAAATGGATCGTAAACAACGGCTACAGTGAGCTTTCCTTTATGCTGTAAGGCGATTGACACCGCATATTGAGGAAAACCATGCAGATAATTTGCTGTGCCATCTAACGGGTCGATAATCCAGACATATTCATTACCTTCATGCCTGCCAGACTCTTCAGCAAGATAACCGTGTTCAGGAAACGCTTTTTTTAGCGTTTCTAAAATTTTTTGTTCTGCGGCTAAATCAACGTGGCTGACAAAGTCATTACGTGCTTTTTCATTTACTTTTAAGTCAGGGACTTTGGGTATATTTTTAATGATGACATCGCCAGCCGCTCGTGCAGCTCGAATAGCAATATTTAACATGGGATTCATGGCAATTTTCCACAAAGGAATTAGAATGGCGCGCATTCTAACAAACAGTTCCCATTAAAAGTAATGATTAACTTAGAAAACATAAAAATAATTCTCGTAGAAACGACGCACCCGGGTAATGTGGGTGCTGTTGCAAGAGCCATGAAGAACATGAACCTGGAGAATTTAGTGCTGGTTAACCCGCAATGTAATGTTGCTGAGACGGCCTTTGCCAGAGCCTCTGGAGCACATTCTGTGTTAGATAATATGCAGCAGGTTGATACCTTGCAGAAAGCAATCGCTGACTCTCATATTGTATTTGGCACCAGTGCGCGACTTCGTTCAATGCCAATGCCATTTGTCACACCTGAGCAAGCTTGTATAGAAATAAACAATAAAGAGTCGGGGTTAAATATTGCGATTGTGTTTGGGCGTGAGCATTCGGGCCTAACGAATGAAGAGATGGATTGCTGTCACTACGCCGTAACCATTCCGACTAATCCTGATTTTAGCTCATTAAATATAGCCGCAGCGGTTCAGGTAGTGAGCTATGAATTGTTTAAGCATAGTGAGCAAAATCCAAAAATAGAACCTGAAGATGACATTGAGCGAGCCAGTATGGATGAGCTAAAAGGTTTAATGCAGCATCTAGAAAAAACATTAGTGGAGATTGATTTTTTAGACCCGATGAATCCTAAATTATTAATGAAACGCTTAACTCAATTATCTATGCGGCAACAACTGACTCAAAATGAAGTCAGTATCTTTAGAGGTGTGTTAACCGCGATTAATAAAAAGACAAAAATTTAATCTAGTTTTTTTCACGCTGCATAATGATTAACGATAAAATGCTGCAAATAAAAAAACCAAGGATGAAATTATTTAAACTCGTCTGTATAGCCGTACCAATAAAACTACCTAAAGGGATGGAAATCAGCATACCAAATGAGCCGACTACGCCTGCGCCAATGCCTGCAAGCTTGCCTAGAGGCTCCATTGCCAACGCATTGAGATTGCCAAATAAAAACCCCACCATAAAAAATAAAATGGTGAAATAAAGCATACCGTAAAATAGATTGAGAGTGTGTCCCAGAAAAAATGTGATGAACAGGAAAAGGCCGTTAAGAACAATCATGCTGATTAGCGTTATCTGAGTGATAGGCCGCATACCAAAACGATCAACTAACTTGGCATTAAACAACGAAGCAACACCAAACGATACAGCAAGCGCAGCAAAGTAATAAGAAAAATGATCTCCAGTGTCATAGATAACTTGAAAAATATGCTGTGATGCACTGAGGTAGGCGAGAAATGCGCCAAAAATCAAACCATTAATGAGCGTATAAGTCATAGCTGTTTTGTTGCTTAACACGGTTTTAGTATTTTTGACGATTTGTTTTAAATTAAGTGGGTGCGTATTCTTTTTGGTTAAGGTTTCTTGTTGGCGAATATAAAACCATGCCAAAACCACAACTGATAAAATAACGGTAAAGACAAAAATCATGCGCCAATGAGTTAGCGTCATGATCCAAAAGCCAAAGGTCGGTGCAATGATTGGCACAAGGATGAAAATAGACATCATATAGGACATGATACGAGCCATTTCTGACCCATTAAAGCAATCACGAATAATAGCCATACTGACGATGCGAGGGCTTGCTACGCCAATGCCTTGTAAAAAACGGCCTATCAACATAAGCATTAATGAATCAGCAAAAATTGAGAGCAGGCTACCGATAAAAAAAATAGAGAGACCGATAAGAATGGTTGGTTTGCGGCCTATACTGTCTGCAATTGGGCCGTAAAAAAATTGACCGAATGCAAGGCCAGAAAACAAAACGATGATGATAAGCTGAGTATCATTTTTTTGGTCAACATTGAGATCCTGACCAATGAGTTCTAAGGCAGGTAAGATGCTATCTATAGAGAGGGCAATGAGCGACGTCATCAAAGCCATAAGCATAATAAATTCGACAGTGCCAAGGGGTTTATTATTAATAATCATAAGTCGAGGGAGGCAAATCCGATGATGCAGATGATAAATAATAAAGAGCCTGTGATACGTCTAAATAAATCATAGTTTTGTAAAATAAAGTGATGCATTTTTAACCCGATTAAATGCCCTATCCATGCGGCAGGAATCAGTAATATTGCGCTAAAAATATGAAGATCAACAGAGAACAAAGCAAATGTGCTCATTTTAATGCTCACTAATAAAAACCAAAGCGCAAATAAGGTGTCTCTGAGCTGATGTTTGTTAACGTGCTGCATAAACACGGCAACCATGAGAGGTGCTCCTGTTAAAGAAGTGCCAGAAACATACCCTCCTAGCGTTAACAAAGCTTTGTCGCTCCAGCCTGACTTACTTTTAAGTTGTATATTGCTGAGCCACATAATGGCGTATAAAAATGTAATGCTGTAGATGATGATAACCAGCCAATTATTAGGTAGGTTTAGCAGGCCAAAAACACCGAAGCATCAGTGGTAAGCCGAGGGCAGAGTCGCCAAAACCTAAACCGCTTCGCACAAAACCAGTCCAAACAAAAATTAACGCGGTGATTAAAATTTGCTGTCGGGTGATTTTTCGTAGCTTCATGCTAGGGTAACAGGATCAAAATGCTTTCTAATCCAACCGCTTGCACCTGACTGCTTGGTATTTTTTTTAAAAGCCTTCACCCTCAGTCGAGATCATAATAATGGGTGTTGTTTCATATTTCGCCATTACTGAACACTCCTCTGCGTTAAAGTATTCAGTAAATTTAGCAGGGTCGAAAATATCAATGCTGACATTGAGCTGTTTTGTTT
>CAZORZ010000046.1:0-7351 GCA_964582255.1 uncultured Gammaproteobacteria bacterium
GAACGCTAAAATATATAAAGAAGTGTGTAAGCGTTATCAAGAAAAAGGCGAAGAGGATGCGATTGAAGTAGGCAGAGCATTGTTAGATGCCCAGCAAAATATCAGCCTCGGCGACAAAGAACGCTTGTTTGGTTACCTAGAAGGTGTCGGCCGCATCATATTACCTGAGCCACAATCATTACTCACCGTGTCGTCCAAAATGCCCGGGCTTGATGGTCAAAAAATGTCGAAGTCGTATGGTAATACCATTTCGTTAAGAGATAAGCCCGAGGTGGTTACCAAGAAAGTTAAAACAATGCCGACTGATCCAGCACGAGTACGACGTACAGATGCAGGAGACCCCGAAAAATGTCCGGTATGGGAAATGCACCAAGTGTATTCATCAGCAAGTTTAAAAGAATCTATTGTAAACGGTTGTACTACGGCAAGTATTGGCTGTGTTGATTGTAAACAACATATTATTGATTCAATTAATGACGAATTAAAACCGATGCAACAACGTATTATTGATTTCGAAGGAGATCGTTCAGCAGTCGAAATCATCATTAATAAAGGCTGTGAAGAAGCCAGAGATGTTGCGCGTGATACTATTGAAGAAGTTAGAAAAGCGATGGGCTTAACTTACTAATCATGACTGAGCCTTCCATCGCCGTCAGCAAGCAATCAGAAATGCCATTTGCCCTAGTGCAGGGTGAACCGCTGACAATCTTCCCTCAAGATTTATATATTCCGCCAGAAGCGTTAGAAGTGTTTTTAGAGGCATTTGAAGGGCCTCTTGACCTATTGCTCTACCTCATTAAGCGCCAAAATATTGATATATTAGATATTCCAGTGTCTGAGATTACTAAGCAATACATGAGCTATATCGACATGATGGATACCATTCAGTTTGAATTAGCGGCAGAATATTTGGTTATGGCAGCCATGCTGACCGAAATTAAATCTCGGATGCTGTTACCTCGAGCTAGTGATTGCGACGATGAAGATGATCCTAGAAGTGAGTTAATTCGACGTTTGCAAGAATATGAACAATTTAAACAGGCGGCTGAGGATTTAGATGGGATTCCAAGATTAGAACGTGACATTCACCTCACCTCATTTGATTTACCCGACCATCAACAAGATATCCCTGAGCCCGATATTGCATTGCAAGATTTGATCTTAGCTTTTCAAGATGTGGCGAACAGAGCCGAGCAGTTTGCCAGTCATCACGTTGAAAAAGAATTGTTATCTGTGCGTGAGCGTATGACCCAAGTTCTTGAAAAAATTAATGCAGAAAGCTATATTGCCTTCACAGAATTATTTTCGTCAGAAGAGAGTAAAATGGGCGTTATTGTCAGCTTTTTAGCGATACTCGAACTGATCAAAGCTTCATTAATTGATTTAATGCAAAATGAGGCATTTGCACCTATTTACGTTAAGGCCAGAGCTTAGGGAGCACAACTCAATGGAAGCCAAGCAATTAACCTCAATCATCGAAGCGTGTTTAGCCTCGGCAGATCAACCGATTAGCGTTAATCACTTATTTGAGCTGTTTATTGGTGACCTCGATCAACCGACAAAAGATGATATTCGCCAATCACTACAAGTATTAGCACAACAGTGTGAATTTCGTGGTTTTGAGCTTAAACAGGTAGCCAGTGGCTTTCGCTTACAAGTAAAACAACAATATGAGCCTTGGGTCACGCGTTTAAAACAGCAAAAGCCTCCCAAATACTCAAGGGCATTGTTAGAAACCTTATCATTAATAGCCTATCGTCAACCTGTTACGCGAGGCGAAATAGAAAATGTTCGAGGCGTTAGTGTCAGCAGTCAAATCATAAAAACATTACAAGAACGTGATTGGATAAAGGTAATAGGGCATAAAGATTTGCCAGGAAAACCCGCGCTGTATGGCACGAGTAGACAGTTTTTAGATTATTTTAACCTGAAATCACTAAATGAATTACCAACCTTGGCCAGTTTAAAAAACTTAGATTCGTTTAACCCTGAATTAGCATTAGAAAATAGCCATTAAGATGAAAAATACAATATTAAATATTATTTTTAAGGGGTTGATTTTGTTATCAATAGGCTCTTTGTTGTCATGTCAAAATGAAGGCCATGTATTAAAAACAATTATTGTTGATGATCAAGGGGTCTTTGGCGCTGCGATAAGCCCGAATGGGCAATATTTACTAACAGGCTCAATCGGTGGTTTTGGTCGGGTATGGGACATTAATAAAGGGAAGGTTCTTTATAGTGTGCAGCATGAAGACAACCATGAGAGCGGCATTATTGATGCGCAGTTTTCAGCAGATAGTACAATTTTAGTAACCATGGAGCCTCAATCCATAGCGCGGTGGAATGTGGCTGATGGGCGTTTAACCGGCTATTGGAAATGGCCCGATAACAGAGCATTAGCGATTTCGGCTGATGGGCGTTATGCCTTAATTGGTTTAAAATCAAAGCAAGCCATCTACTTTGATATGGTGCAAGGTAAAATGGTCTATGTTTTCGCTCATCACGAAAAGATTACCAGTGTTGGATTATCAAAAAATGGCAAGTTTGCGATCACTGGTGCTGATGACTGGCATGCCAGTCTTTGGGATTTAAACAATGATGGTGCGCATGTTTGGTCAAAAAATATGAAATTCAAAATCAGCGATGTGTCGCTCTCTGATGATGGTAAAATTGCATTTGCTAATGCCTTTATTAGCGGCAGTAAAATCTTCTCAACATCTAAAAAAGGGATGTTAATTGCCGAGTTACCCGAATCTAAAATGACCGTGGTTTCGTCCGATTTCTCTGATGACAATACAATATTAGCCACAGGCAGAGTCTCTAGAGGCATAGATTTATGGGATGTTAAAACAGGCGAGCATTTAAAACATTGGCAGCCTAAAGTTAAAGAATTTGTTCAGCCTAATGCCTCGGCAATTTTAGATTTGAAACTGCTCAAAAATAATAAGCAATTAGCTACTATTTCATCTCTAGGCATTCTTCAAGTGTGGGATTTAACCCAATAAGCCTTTCGTCACTATGCTCTGATGACGGGTAATAATATTGCTCTATTAAAACAGCCAATATTTTCGCCGAAGATCAAGCAATAACTTGCTATTAATCCTAACTTCGCCAAAAATGGCGTCAGTTACTCCTGCACACATATTTTATTAACTTAATGAGAGCTTCCTGACTAGATATTATGGATCGTATTCAAAAATTCTTAGCAAACCAAGGCGTTGCTTCACGTCGTCAAATTGAAAAAATGGTGTCCGAAGGGCGCATTCAAGTGAACGGCAAAGTAGCTCAGCTGGGTGATAAAGTCGAAGGCAAGGAGCGATTTAGTTTAGATGGCAAAGCCATTCGCATCAACGCTCGGCAATATAAGCCTAAATTACTCATGTATCATAAGCCCATCGGTGAGGTGTCAACACGTTCAGACCCACAAGGGCGGAAAACAGTGTTTTCTAACTTACCGCATTTGCAACAAGGCCGCTGGATTGGCGTAGGTCGTTTAGACATTAATACCAGTGGGATTTTGTTATTTACTGACCATGGGGAATTAGCCAATCGTTTAATGCACCCTTCGTTTCAAATTGAGCGAGAATATGCCGTAAGAGTAAGAGGTGAGGTTACTCCAGACACGTTGACTCAGCTAAAAGAAGGCATTGAATTAGAAGATGGCATGGCGAAATTCGATCATATTGTCGATATTGGTGGAGAAGGTACAAATCATTGGTATCACGTGATTTTACGTGAAGGAAAAAATCGAGAAGTCAGACGCTTATGGGAAGCAGTAGACTGTGAAGTGAGCCGTTTACAACGAGTGCGCTATGATCAATTTAGCTTGCCTAAATGGCTCAGACCTAAAAAATCACGCTTTTTCGAAGATGAAACCATTAAACGTGTGTTTCAGCGTTTAGACTTAAAATACCCAGAGAAACCACAAAAAAGGTAATAGTAGCTTTTACAAAAGGCTCACTTACCTGAACAGTTCTAAATTACATTTTACTCATATTTCAGATATTTCATTATGCTTTTAATCTTAGGAAATAGCGCTTTATCTAAAGCCTCATTAACAAAACTTAAACAACAATTTAGTGATAATGGCAGTGAAATATCACAATTATCAGCCAAATATGTACACGTGGTTGATGTGGAGCAAAATGATATAAACAAACAGCAACAAAATATTTTACACAGCATCCTAGAATATGGAGTGCATGATGATACTCAGGTTGATAAGGGCACTAAAATATATGTTATGCCACGTATTGGCACCATTTCTCCTTGGTCAAGCAAAGCCACAGATATCGCCCATATTTGTGGTCTAAACACCATTAAACGCATCGAAAGAGGCGTTCAAATTACCCTTGACAGCTCAGTCAGCCCAAGTGAATTAGAAAAAAATCTTGATTTATTGCACGATAAAATGGTCGAACAGATATTTTATGAAGAATCAGAGTGTGCTCAATTATTCAGTCAGCACCAATCCAAACCTTTATCACATATTGATTTATTAACGCACGGAAAAAAGGCATTAGAAACAGCTAATGTTGATCTAGGATTAGCTCTGTCGAGCGATGAAATTGATTATCTGCTCACAAATTACCAAGAATTAAAGCGCAATCCTACGGATGTTGAATTAATGATGTTTGCCCAAGCGAACTCAGAGCATTGCCGCCATAAAATATTTAATGCCTCTTGGACATTGGATGGAGAGGATAAATCTGAATCACTGTTTGCTATGATCAAAAACACCTTCAAGCAACACAGTGAAGGCGTGTTGTCAGCTTATCATGACAATTCAGCAGTGATCCAAGGCTTTGATGGTTGTAAATTTGCACCAAACCCAGGCGATGCGGGTTATGAGTATGAAGATTTTCGTCAAGATATCTTAATGAAAGTAGAGACACATAATCATCCAACAGCCATTTCACCTTTTCCTGGTGCGGCCACAGGCTCGGGTGGAGAAATAAGAGATGAAGGAGCTACTGGACGAGGCTCTAAGCCTAAAGCAGGTCTCAGTGGTTTTTCTGTTTCTAACTTAAAAATCCCCAATTATGTTCAGCCTTGGGAAAAAGACATTGGTAAACCCGAACGCATTGCTTCGGCACTGGATATTATGTTGCAAGCACCTATTGGATCAGCTGCATTTAATAACGAATTTGGTCGCCCTAATATTTGTGGCTATTTCAGAACCTATGAGCAAGAAGTGAAAGGCTTAAATGGCCTTGAAACACGCGGTTATCATAAACCAATCATGTTGGCAGGTGGTGTAGGATGTATTCGTCCAGAGCACATCGAAAAGCTTAAAATTCCAGGCAGTCACATTATCGTGTTAGGTGGCCCAGCGATGTTAATTGGTTTAGGTGGTAGCGCGGCCTCATCTGTGACCAGTGGTAGCAGCACTGAATCGTTAGATTTTGCTTCAGTACAAAGAGGAAACCCAGAAATGGAACGCCGTGTGCAAGAAGTCATTGACCGTTGTTATGGTCAAGGTAGTAAGAACCCAATCTTAAGTATTCATGATGTCGGCGCAGGTGGTTTATCCAATGCATTACCCGAACTGGTTAATGATTGCGGCATGGGAGCAAAGCTATCTCTACGAGCAATCCCTAATGATGAGCCAGGCATGTCACCGATGGAAATCTGGTGTAATGAAAGCCAAGAGCGCTATGTGCTGGCTATCTCTGACGAACGCAGAGCTGATTTTGAAGCCCTATGTCAGCGCGAGCGTTGCCCCTATGCTTTCTTAGGTATTGCCACCAGTGAGCAAGAATTGATTGTTCATGATGATCAATTTGATAATGATGCAGTCAATATTTCTCTGGATATATTGTTGGGTAAGCCACCTAAAATGCACCGTATAGCCAGCAGTAAAGGCGTGAGCCAAGATGCCTTAAATACGGCAGGCATCACCATTAAAGAGGCTGTTGAGCGAGTATTACAATTACCCACAGTGGCCAGTAAGTCATTTTTAATCACCATTGGCGATAGAACCGTTGGTGGGTTAGTGTGTCGTGACCAGATGGTTGGGCCATGGCAAATTCCAGTGGCTGATGTGGCCGTCACCGCCACAGATTATAAAAATTTCACAGGCGAAGCCATGTGCGTCGGTGAAAAAACACCGCTGGCCATAATTAACGCGCCTGCATCAGGGCGCATGGCTGTTGGTGAAACGCTCACTAACTTAGCCGCAAGTTACACCAAAAATTTATCGCGTACCGTGTTATCGGCTAACTGGATGGCGGCAGCGGGCCATAATGACGAAGACTCAAAATTATTTGCCACGGTTAAGGCTATTGGTATGGAGTTATGCCCAGAGTTGGGTATCACAATTCCAGTTGGAAAAGATTCATTATCAATGAAATCGGTATGGAATGACGGCGAAGATAAGGCCGTTATTGGGCCTTTATCGCTGATAATAAGCGCATTTTCACCCGTCTACGATGTTCGTAAAACACTCACACCAGAGCTGGATACTGAAATTGATTCTAATGTGTACATGATTGATTTAGGTCAGGCGAAAAACCGTATGGGTGGTTCAAGCCTTGCACAGGTCTATGCCCAAATTGGCGATATCACGCCTGATATGGATGATGTGGCGCAATTTAAAGCGTTTTACCATTGCATACAAAAGTGCCATGAAGAATCGTTATTATCAGCTTATCACGACCGTTCTGATGGCGGTTTAGTCGCTGTTTTGGCTGAAATGTGTTTTGCCAGTCAAACAGGTTTAAATGTAGATGTGTCAACACTGGGTGATGATGTACTCAGTGTTTTATTTAATGAGGAATTAGGCGCAGTCATACAAATAGAGCAAAAAAATGAAGCCAAATTAACGCAGTGTTTTAAGGATTTTGGTTTAGCAGATTGTCTGCACCAAATAGCCAGTTTAAACGCAGACAAAACATTAAATATAAACTATAAGCAAGATACCGTATTTAGCGACAGCATTAGCCATTTACAAAGGTTATGGTCTAAAACGAGCTACGAGCTACAAAAACTGAGGGATAACCCAGAGTGTGCTCAGCAAGAATATGACACTATTTTAAATTGTGAAGCACCATTTCTATACTCTAATTTAAGTTTTGATAGCAAAAATGATATCAGTGCTCCTTATATTAAACGTGTTAAACCGAAAATAGCTATCTTAAGAGAACAAGGTGTCAATGGTAAGGTAGAGATGGCCGCAGCCTTTGATCGTATCTATTTTGATGCTATTGATGTTCATATGAGCGATATATTATCGGGGCAAGTGAGCCTAACTGATTTTAATGGCATAGCGGCCTGTGGCGGTTTTTCATATGGCGATGTGCTGGGTGCAGGTGAAGGCTGGGCAAAGTCTATTTTATATAACGAACGA
>CAZORZ010000047.1:0-7311 GCA_964582255.1 uncultured Gammaproteobacteria bacterium
CTATGGTGTTGCTAAAAGGTTCGATATCAGCCACTAAGCCAATATAAAAACCAAGGTCTTCGGTGCTGACGCATTCAATTGAGCCATTGTTTCTGACGATAATAATCGGCTCATGCTGCCCCGTTATGCTGAGCTTATGTTCATTGAGGTAAAGCAAAGACAAGCTGAGATGACGTTCGCTTTTTAAGCGTTGAATATTTTGAAATACGCTGAGATTAATATCATTTAAAGCCTGCTTAAGAGGTATGTCATGTCTATTGCTTTGATGACGAATTATGCTTTGAGTCATGAGCATGATGATGCCGCTCATTAGCCCGTGATCTGTTACGTCACCAATGCATATGAGTTCACCATTTTCATAAGGCAGTACATCAATATAGTCTCCACCCATTTCTTCTGCTGCTTCCACATAGGTGGTGATATCTAAATTTTTAAATTGCTTAAGCTCATTATGAGGCGGTACGATAAACGCTTGTAATTGACGGCTGACCTCTATTTCGGCATTTACTTTGGCGTGTTCTTTTTGAAGAAGCATGAGATCGCTGGTTCTAGATGAAACAGTTATTTCTAAGGTTTTATTGTGCTGTTCTAATTTAAGTGCAGCATGGTCGAGTTGTTGTCGGCGGCTACGTAGTACCTTAATAATATAGCCAGTAATGAAGAGGGAAATGATTAACGCTAATATATTGATTATTTTAATAAGATTAATTGATGATTCATTTTTTTCAACCACTAAATCAAGGTTGTAGTTAGCAGTGTCTAATTGAAATTCAATAAGTATTTTAATTTGAATTAAAAGTTCATTATTTGTATTACGAGCGGCGATCAGAGAATTTTGATAGACCACAGAGTTATTGGCGGTTTTTGCGGCAATAATTTTATCCAATTTAATTTTAAAAGAGCTAAGTTGAACACGCAGCTTACCCAGTTTTTTTATTTGTTGGGGTGGTAAATTTAATTTGAGTAATAGGTCACGAGCAACTATAAATTTAATAGCAAGTTGTTGAAATTCTTGAGTGTATTCATCAATAGAAAAAGGATCAGAGGACAGGTTAATGTCATGGATAGTCAACATTTGATCTCTGATTGAATTACTCATATTGAGTAATAGATATTGGTAATTTAAGTTTCTATGAATGACATCCTGAAAGCTCTGAAGGTTATCAGCTTCTGTTTTTTGGGTTAAGAAATACGAGCTTACTAATAGAGTTAGGATGATAGCAGCGCCCATTAAAATGATGCCAAACTCTGATTTAATGATATGCCTAAAAGAGATAAGAGGCTTCAAGGGGCTGAATTATTTAAAAGTTAGGTTTAGGCTTGGCATCAGACGTTGTAAATTTTTAAGAGATTTTCCTTGCCATGGAATTTCGCTAGATCCGAGTATGTTTAATGTGACATCAGATTTTTTACGAAGAGTGATAACAAAGCGAGATAACATGGCAATACCAGAGCTATTAAGAAAATCCAACTTCGTTAAATCAATAATGAGGTTGTTGTTATGTTCTATACACGTTTCTAGTGTCGCGCTAATTTCTTGATACTCATCAAGCCCTCTTAGGCGCAGTGTACCGTCAAATATGATGCGGTTATCTATTTTTGAATGAGATATTTTATAGTTTTCGCCAGATAAGTTTTTCATATTAAATTTTATTTTTAAAGTTTAAGGGTGACTTGGGTAGTGGTGCGAATATAGTTTTTATTGGTTAGTATGAACTTCCAGGCTATTGTCGCGCCATAGTCATTAATCATTGTGAGTATGCCGAGTCCAGATGATTGGTTGTTTAATGCGTTAATTTCAAGTTGCTGCATAAACAGTTTGTCAGTATCGCTGTTTTGAATGACATTGATAAATTGGGTGTATTTTTCTTGGTCTGCTTGGTCAATATAATTAAATGCTTCGAAGACAAAGGCCTTTTCATCTAAAAATAAATTAATGCCACTAGGTAGGTGACAGTCGGATGAGGTGTATTTCATTGCATTTTCTAACAGCTCGTTAGCGATAAAACTAACAGCCGCATTAATTTCAGAATGTAATCTTTTGACTTTTAAGTCTTTTTTAGATTGAGGAAAAAAAGTACTCATGTAGTCTGCTAAAAAATCAGCTGATAAGCCGTTGTTTCTCCATCGTTGCTTTATGGGAATAGAGCTTGGGATAAAACTAAGGCTCAAGTTTTCGAGTTTTTGATAATCATGGAGATGTTTAAAATGCCCATAGCTAGACACTGCGCTAGATTTATAGTCTATTGGGCTAGACGGTGAAATTATTTGATTGCGACCATTTTCTTTGGCTTTATAAAGCAGTTGGTCAGTGTGATGTAAAAAATAACTCGAATCACTTTTTACATTAGGCTGGCAACTGTTAACGCCAAGACTAATGGATACGAATTCGGATGCACTAGAATCTCCATGTGGGATCTGACTATTTTGGACCGCGCTTATTAACTCTTGAGCAATCGTATTGGCGCCTTCTATGTCTGTATCAGGGAGTATGACTGTAAACTCTTCGCCACCGTAACGAGTGATTAAATCAGCAGGCCTTGATAGGCATTGTTCGCAAATATAGGCGATTTTTTTTAAACAGCGATCACCTTCAGCGTGACCATGTAAATCGTTAAACCGTTTAAAAAAGTCTATATCAAGCATAATGAGTGAAAAGGAGCTATTAATTCTAATGGAGCGTTTCCATTCATTGCTAAAGTAATTGTCAAAAGATCGTCGATTACCTATGCCAGTAAGGACATCGGTTAAAGAGTCATGCTCAACGATTTGAATTTGTTCCAACCACTCAAAGTCCATATTATCGCTATGTTCAACGATGGTATCGATTAATATTTCTAAGTCAGATTTTTGCTGAGTAATTAAGGTAACCAACTTTTTAAGGCGAGTTTCTGCAGTGATTCTATGTTCAATTTCGACTTGTAACTGATTATTGTTTTGAGTGAGTTCATCTTCGATAATATCACCATGTTCTATGGTTGTGGTGAGGGAAATTTCAAGATCATTGATATTGTTTTCAAGTTCGGAGATTCGATTTTGTAGTGTGTCGTTGTTGTTCACAGTGGTATTGTATTTTAAATTTATGATTTATCCAATTATAGTTTAAAACCATGAATAAAAGTTATTTTAGTGGCGATTTAACATCTGGATTTACGTATTTATCTTATTAAATTTGTTAATAGCATCAGATTTAATCCGTTACTTATATTTAATATTTATACATAATACATTTTGATATTTCTTAACTATAATCATATCTTTAACACTCAAATATTACGTATTTATGGACACAGATAAAAAACTAGAAATATTATTGATTGATGCTGTTGGCTCAGGTGTTAATAGTTATTTTGACGAGTTATCAGATTCATTTAGTGTGGTTCGTGAAGCACAATATGAAGCGGTTATTGAGAAAGCGAAAGAGCTTGATCCTTTTCTTATAATTTTAGATATTGACGATAAGAACTCTAATCGCCTGAAGTGTTGTCAACTTTTAAGCAGTACGCCAGAGTTTAAAAACACTCCAATTATTATCGCGACCTTAAATCATTCAATCGAAGAGAGAATTCTAGGTTATGAAGCAGGTGCTTATGGCTATTTAGAATTCCCATTAGATTTACACCATTTAAAAAATAAAATAGCGGCTTTTATTCGACATGATGAAACTGCGACACAGATGAGTTCAGAAGTTAAAATGGCAACTGAGACGGCGTTGTCTGCGATGGTCGGAAACAATGAGTTGGGTCAAGCCATTCGTTTTGTGGAAAAAACCTATGCCATTAATTCTTTTAATGGCATAGCTGAATCCTTTTTTGGTGTCACCAACACTTTGGATTTGAAATGTGTGATATTTATTAAATCAGCTGAAGGAGATCATTATTTTAGCTCTGAAAATAATGTATTACCAATAGAGTCAGAACTGTTGCAAAGAATGCATGAAGATGCTGATCGGTTTGTGGATTTAAATCAGCGCACATTGATTTTTTATCCGCGCATCTCGATATTAATAAAGAATATGCCTTTAGATAATATGGAGCAATATGGGCGCATTAAAGATTTACTGCCTTCTATGTTAGGTGCTGCTGATGCGCGAGTGGTTTCGTTAGATACTGCGGAAGCACTTACCCGACAAACAGATTCTGTTTCGTCTACTTTTGAGCAAGTTAGAGACACCTTGGCCGCCGTGTCGATGGATTTTTCTGATAATCAGAAAAAGAATATGGAAACTATGAGTAAGATGTTATCTGAATTAGATTATCATATTCCGGGTATGGGCTTAGAAGAAGACCAAGAGGCTTATCTGTTGAAACGTATTAGTGAAGCAGTGACTGATGCTTCTGAAATAAAAGAAAGTAATAAAAAGTTACATAATTCGTTCGCGACTATATCTATGTTATTAGACCATTTGAGTCAGCAGCAAAGCGAAATTGTCGAGCTGGTCAAGTCGCGACAAGAAGAGCAAGCAGATCAAGCACCAGAAGATGATATTGAGTTTTTCTAACGAGGTTGATTAAAAATGATTTGTTTAATGTCGTGATTCGTTTCTAACTCGATCAAGCAATCCGCTATTTTAGGTAGAGATGAAGAGCAGGCTTTAGTGATGCGCTCAAAGTGTTGAATAAAATGCAAAAGCTCGGCTTTAGTCATCTTTTTATGTGTTGGGTGATTGTCGAGCTTGGCTTCTTGAACAGCGCGCCATTCGAGGACTTTGTCAAAGCTTGGAACCTTAATAACGTAGAGTAAAGTAGATAACGAAAATAGGCGTTTATGATAATCTTTTAATTGCTCATTAACGTAATGTCGCCAAATTCCAGCAGCATCTTGTTTTATTTCTAAGGCGTTAATTGCTCGAGCTAGTTCTCCGCCAGTTTGGATTGGCGCGTGCAGACACCACCCTTCAAAAAGGATCACTTCAGGTGCTTGAGTTACTTTACGCCATTTCGTTGGTTGTTGCCGATCATCACTTAACTTGTCAAAACTAGGGATGTAACAGGGGGTTTGTGCTGAGCATGTTTGCGCAAGTTTTAACGTCTTAACAGCAAGGTCTATATCGTGTGTGCCTGGCACACCGCGCGTTGCTAATAATGGGTGAATGGCTTTTGATCGTGTATTACGCTGTTGCTTGGTAAGGTAAAAATCATCAAGGGACAAGGCAATGCTCTCTACCTTAAAATGTTGCTTTAACAGTAAAGAAATAAAATGAGTTAATGTTGATTTCCCTGAACCTTGGGCGCCATTAAAGCTAATAATAATGGGTTTTCTGAGTTTTTTTTGGTGCTGGTGGATGGATTCGGCAATAGGTAATAGCCACTGGGTAATACTTGCTAAAAACGCTTGAGGGAGCTGATGATCTTTTATCTCGAGATTAAGGAGCCTAATAAGCTCATCAGGTAATGTCTTTAGCATATGAGCAGTATACTTATAAATTATAAGATAGTCCGTTGTAAATGGTTTTGAAGCGCTCCATTTTTATCTATGTTGATTAAAAAATGGGGGTGCTAAGACCACAAGTTTTTTCAGTGTTACTTTGTTCTGGTTGTAAGTTCATACTAGAGGCTAATTCATCCATGTCTTTCAAATCGTCACAGGCATCATGCAAATACATGGCTGTTATGGCTAAGATAACCTCTGACCAATGACGGGAATGGATTCGGCAGGAAGTGCCGCAATATTCGCCGCAATATTTCGAGTTGTTCTTTTAGCAACACGACGGGTTATTTTTTGTGCCAATGGCTCGACACTATATGAGCGAGTGCAAAAAATAGACTATCGTAAAAAGAGGAATTAAGGAGTGTTAATCGATTGGTGTTAACTAATCCAAGTATAAAAAAGGGAAGAATGATTTTTTAAGGCTGTTCAATTTTTAAAGGGCTCTGATTAAGCCCTTTAAATTGAGCGGGTTTTAAGCTATTGGTAATTCCACCATCGGAAGCAACAGTAGAGTGACCATTTCTATTGATTTGACGGAAATAGAGACAGTTTTTTCATTGTTCCTATTATGACGAGGCTAATAGATTAACATCGTTGATAACGGCTTGCATTGAATCTACAGAGCTATTAATTTTTTGCGCCAATTCATTTAAACCGGCAAAACTTTCTTGAGTCTCACCAGACAAACGACTTACTGTGGTTACTATGTCACCAATTTGTTGGGTTGCCTCAGCTGTATTTCCTGCAAGTTTTCGAACTTCGTCAGCGACGACAGCAAAACCTCTGCCGTGTTCGCCTGCACGAGCGGCTTCAATGGCTGCATTTAAGGCTAGAAGGTTTGTTTGATCCGACACAGATGAAATAAGGGATGTAAATTGGCTAATGCTTTGAATTGCCTCATCCAGTTGATTAATGTTGGTTGTACTGCTTTGTGACAGCCCGTTCAGTACATTACTGCCATTAGCAATTTCAGTTAAAATGCCTTCACTCTGTTTGAATAAGTCGCTGGAGGTGTTGAATTTGTTGGTTTCATTTTGTAGGGCTTGCGATGTCGAAGTAATCTCATTGCGCATACTTTCAACTAAAGCCAGTTGTTCGTGGTATTGAGACTCGAAAGTTTCTTGTTGGCTATTTGCTATGGCTTCACTTAATTGTGAGTTAAGCATCTGGATTTCAGACTGGGCTGACATGCTTGCATCTTGAGCGTTATTTAACTCAATTTCGAGTGCATTGGCACGTTGCTGTAGCGCATCATATTTCTTTTTTAAAATAAACATATCTGACCTTAATCTTTAGTTATCTATTTAACGGCTAATAGTATTAAAACTTTATGAGTTTAGTGATATTAGCTGAGAAATAGAAATACTCTAGAAAAATATCGTTTGTTTAACTTATTTTTGTATAAAAGTCAGAGCGAAAGTATTAAATTAGATGGAAGATGTTTTTTCTAAGGTATTTTTATCGGTATGATTAAAAATAGCATCATTGATTGGAATGTAAAGGCAGGTGGTTTCATCATAGCTGAATTTGTTATCATCAATAATCTGAACGTCTAAGGTATAAGTCATTGTTTTATACGATTCCTCTAAAAATTTATTAGAACAAATGCCGTAAGCAGCATCACCCGCTTTGGCTTTAAGGTGAAAGTTTTTACTATCTACTTCGGCATCGCCACCTGCATTTATAGTGACTCCTCTAGGCACGACGAAGCTGCGTAAAACTTGCTTGTTTAGCGCATCCCATAACCAATAGCCGACTTCTTCATGGAAGGCATTATCTTCACCAAGTCGCCAACACGTTGTTGAGTAACGTAGGCCGTATAAAATTTGTGGGCCATTAGCGACAGGCCCCAAAGGAGAAAAGACAATTTTTTCTCTAAAT
>CAZORZ010000048.1:0-7291 GCA_964582255.1 uncultured Gammaproteobacteria bacterium
AAGCGGGCGTTAAAGAGTACCGCGAAACTTACTGGCAACCGGACTATGTTCCGCTTGACTCTGATATATTGGCTTGTTTTAAAATAACGCCACAACCAGGGATTGACCGTGAAGAAGTTGCTGCCGCAGTTGCTGCAGAATCTTCAACTGGTACTTGGACAACGGTTTGGACTGATTTATTAACAGACATGGACTATTATCGTGGACGTTGTTACCGCATCGAAGACGTGCCTGGTGATGATACTTGTTATTATGCATTCATCTCTTACCCAATTGACCTGTTTGAAGAGGGTTCAGTAGTAAACGTATTAACCTCATTGGTTGGTAACGTGTTCGGTTTTAAAGCATTACGTGCATTACGTTTAGAAGATATTCGTTTTCCATTGGCTTACGTTAAAACGTGTAATGGTCCACCACACGGTATTCAGGTAGAGCGTGACAAGATGAACAAGTATGGTCGTCCAATGTTAGGTTGTACTATCAAACCTAAATTAGGTCTATCTGCTAAAAACTATGGTCGTGCAGTGTATGAATGCTTACGCGGCGGATTAGATTTTACAAAAGATGACGAGAACGTAAACTCTCAGCCATTTATGCGCTGGCGTGATCGCTTCTTGTTTTGTCAAGATGCTATTGAGACTTCAGAAATTGAAACTGGTGAGCGTAAAGGTCACTACTTAAATGTAACAGCTGCTTCACCTGAAGAAATGTATGAGCGAGCCGAGTTCGCAAAAGAAATTGGTTCACCAATTATCATGCACGATTTCTTTACCGGTGGTTTTACTGCTAATACGGGCTTAGCTCGTTGGTGCCACAAAAACGGAATGCTTTTACATATCCATCGTGCAATGCACGCGGTAGTAGATCGTAATCCTCATCACGGCATTCACTTTCGTGTACTAACTAAATGTTTACGTCTTTCTGGTGGTGATCACATGCACTCTGGAACAGTTGTAGGTAAGTTAGAAGGCGATCGTCTTGCAACGCTTGGTTGGGTTGATTTGATGCGTGAATCTTTTATTCCTGAAGATCGTAGTCGTGGTATTTTCTTTGACCAAGATTGGGGTTCTTTACCGGGTGTTTTCCCTGTTGCTTCTGGTGGTATCCATGTATGGCATATGCCTGCATTAGTTGCTATTTTTGGTGATGACTCTGTATTACAGTTTGGTGGCGGTACGTTAGGCCATCCTTGGGGTAATGCAGCAGGTGCAGCGGCTAACCGTGTTGCAGTTGAAGCTTGTGTTGATGCGCGTAATCGTGGCGTTGATGTGGAGCGTGAAGGTAAAGAAGTGTTAACTCAAGCAGCGGCTCATAGCCCAGAATTGAAAATCGCCATGGAAACATGGAAAGAGATTCGATTCGAGTTTGATACAGTTGATAAGCTGGACAACGTTAACCGTTAAGACTGAAGCGGTAGTGGCTGTATAGTTACTGCCGCGAAGGTTATATCGTAAAAATTTAAAAAGGTATTTAGTAATGGCTGAAATGCAAGATTATAAATCATCACCAAAATTCGAGACGTTTTCTTATCTGCCAGAAATGACAGCAGAACAGACACGTGCACACATCGCTTATGTTATTGCTCAAGGCTGGAATCCAGCAATTGAACATGTAGAGCCTAAGCGTGCTTTTAACTACTATTGGTATATGTGGAAGTTACCTATGTTCGGCGAGCAATCAGTAGATGTTGTTCTGGCTGAGCTAGAAGCATGCCACCGTGAATATCCTAACAATCACGTTCGTTTGATTGGTTATGATAACTATTCACAAAGCCAAGGCATGTCATTTGTTGTTCATCGCGGACGCTAGACTTTAGGCCGCGAGTGTTAGGCAATTTGTTATTGCGCTAACACAATTTAAAGACAAAAGGCTAAATAGCGAGCACTTTATTCTTGATATTTAAAGAGTAAAGTGTATCGCTCATATTATAGAGCCCTTTAATTTAAGGAATTCAGTATGACAGACTCAATACAAACGCCAGCATTATCTGGTCGCGAGTTATCGCGAGCTAGACGTCAAGAAATGTCACGTACGGGTGGTGCTAAAATTAATGCTGGGCGTAGCCCAGCAACAAGTCGTGCAAAAGCACCTGTAGCGACTTCGCCAGCTTATTCGTCAGTAAACACGGTAGAAAAGGATGTGGCTGCGGTTCAAGCGCAGACAGCTCCCCCTATAAGTGTTGCAGCAAGCTTAAGCCCTGCTAAATCACTGAGTGGTAAGGCGCTTTCGATGGCGCGTAGAACTATGCTTGCAAAAAGTGGTAAAAAAAGTTTACCAGCGACCGTAAAGGCTGTTGGGCGTAGGCGTAATGGCAGTGTGTCTGTTGTAGAAAATCAGCCGGAAGCATGTTGTGACTCTTGCGCTGAAGATAATAAAGCGTCAGCTTTAGAAGAATCATCAGCAGGTAATATAGATGCAATATGTGATCTAGTTGATAGTAATGCAGAAGGTGGAAAGGACGTATCGTCAAGTGTTCGAGCCTTCTGTCGTGATCGTCGTCAAACGATGTCACAAAAAGGAAAGCTTGGATTGCCGGGAAAAGCAGGGCAAAAAGCGCGTCAAAAGCTAGTGCGTGGTGCTGGTTCAGCATCATCATCTTTAACGGGTAAGGCGATGGCAAAATTACGTCGTGAAGACCGTTGTGCAGTTGGTCGTGGTAGCGATGAAGAGTGCAGGCCAAGTGGACGTGTTCGCCCTACAGAAGCACCCAGCAAGGTAGAGATTGGTACGACACTTTCTGGACAAGCCGTTTCAGGGACTCAAGTCGAGCAAACGTCTAAAATGACGGGTGTTGAATCGGGTGTATGTCACTCTATAACAGGAACCGAATATCTTGGTGTGGAGCAATTTAATGGTATGTGTGGCACAGCGCCAAAACCTGCGCAAGCTAAGGTTGGTGTTAGTGAAACAGCTAATGGTCAATTGATGACCGGTACTCGTGTTGTTAAGGGTAATAAAATTACTGGCGGTGAAGCTGGTGATTGTAAATCTGTGACTGGTAGTGAATATTTAGGTGTTGAGCATTTTGAATCTATCTGTTCAACGCGTGATATTGTTAAGGCTCAAGATAAGGTGATTGTTGGGCGCACTGCGAAGGACTTGCAGATAACGGGAGCTGATGAGGCTCGCGATAACTCTGTTACTGGTTCAGAATCTGGTTCGAATCAACGTGTTACTGGCTCAGAATATGTCGATATGCAAACGCGTTCTAGAACATCTTCAGCGCCTGCGAAGGTAGAGTTTAGCCATACGGCTATGGGCTTACCTGTTTCTGGTGGTGAATCATCTCGTGTACTCGGAATAACGGGCGATGAGCAAGATTCATGTGGTCGTGTGACGGGTACAGAGTATGTGTCTAGCGAGCGATTTGAATCAACATGTGGATCTCGTCAAGCGCCTTCAGTACCTGCGAAAGTGGGTGTCGATAATAGTCAAGGTGGCATGACCATCACAGGTAATTTGGTTGATCGTGATGAAAAAGTTACTGGAAATGAGCCTGGTACATGTCAGCATGTAACAGGTAGCCAATATGATAGTTCTGCAAGCAAAGGTTTTTGTAATCAAAGATCTAATAAGGTGCATGATATGCACACCTTGCATGGACGACCGTTAACTGGAACGGAGGTAAGCCCCTCCCCAAAGCTCACGGGTGACGACCGAGGTAACTGCTCGATCGTCACCGGAAATGAGTATGTAAGCAGAGAAAGCTTATTATCTTGTTCACAACAACCAGTTATTGGTGCTGATAAAACAGCTGTTAGTCGTACTTGGAACCATCAGTTAATTAGTGGTACTCAACCTCTTCATTCAGATAAGACAACTGGTGATGAAGTGGGTTTGTGTAATACGGTAACTGGTAGTAGCTATGCTGCACGTGATTTAGCGAGTGAGTTTTGCGCTAATGCAACGATGCAACACGGTGATCGCCAATTACAGCAGGCTCCCTCTTCACAAACTGTTTCTGGTTTAGTGCCGGGTGCAGATGTGAGATTGGTCGGTAATTTTCAACGTGGAGGTACCCAAGTAATTAGTGGGACACCTTACCAAGAACGTGCGGCTACTAATGTTTATCATGCAGATTTTTCAGTTATGTCTCCTGCGAAAGCAGCTTGGCAACAGAGAGATCAGCAGCCAATTCATAACAGTGTTTTGAGTCAAAGTAATGTAATTACGGGTGCTATTAATAAGGCTCAAGGCGTTATTTCAGGCACGCCAGAATTTCGTTATCCTCAGCATGAAGTGATGATAAATCCAGTAGCGCCGACAGTAGTGACTAATGAATCTGTGAAACAAGCTGCTGTTGAGAGAGTGACTGGAGAAGGTAGTGAATTAGGTACTAAAATTACCGGTGATGATTGGTCAAGAGGCGGATTAATTACAGGTACTGAAGGTCTATTTTCGGCTAAACGAAATCAAACACAACGTGGCGGAGAGATTGTTGAGCATAATAAGATAGGTGCTCATGCATTAAAAGATCGTGAACCCATGGCTGTAGAGATTTCTAAAATAACAGGCGCTAGTGGTGGCAATAGTAATAGTAAAGCTGCACGTGTGACATTATCTGGCGGTGCTTGTGGTTAATATTGAAATTGGCTTAGGCCTGTTTTAATAGAAACTACAATAGTTAAGTAATTATCTGAGATACATTGAATGAACACAAAACATGCTTACAAAGGACGATTGAATAATGGCGCAAGCCGTTATATGCAAGCGCCTGTGGGTATGGCTCAGGTAGCAGCAGTTGAGAAAACTCAAGCTGCTCAGTCGTTACAAAATATTTCGAAACCCAAAGAAAACGCTGATGTAAATGACAATAACATGGCTGGTGGTAATGCCTATGAGGTAGTTTCACCTGTAGCTTGTGATACATTACCGCGTCGTACTTGTCGTCATCCGCTGACTAATTTGCATGAAAATGCTCAATTAGCACGTTGTGAAGAAGCCATAAAGGGTCGGTTTGAGGCTATTGTGCCGATGCTTAAGAAATTGGCAAATTTGCAGCATGAAGTTAATTTTGTCGATCAAGCTCAAAAATTAGCTCAGCATGAGCTTGATAGTAATCTGCCTGTTAGATTACTTAATAATGCTTGGGTCGATGGATTAGATATGCGGTCGCTCTATGCGAGTTGTGTTTTTAGTGCGTTGCAAAATTCAGTAGCACAGTTTTCGGCTAACCTGAAAGCATCGACTGATAGTAGAGACGATACAAAAAGTTTTTTTCTTGATTGTGGTTATCATAGTGTTGATATAACGCCGTGCTCAGATGGTCGGTTGAAAGGGTTATCAAAATATATATTACGCCTACCGCTATCTGCTATGACGGTGCGTAATGCTTATGCTGGCGCATTATTTAATGTGGAAGCAAATATACATCATTGGGAAAGTGTTGAACTTGCTCGTTTGCGTAGTGCAGAAAATAATGCGAATGAAGAGACTCATTATTTAAAAGTAGTGGTCTACCATAGAAGTAGTTCTGATCCATTGCATCAAGGATGTGCGGCGCATGGCAGTAATGATCAAGTGTCGGCAGAAGCAGGTTTAAATCGTTTAAATGAATTTCGTGAAGCGATAGAGAACACATTTTGTTGTGGGGCATCAATTGATACATTATTGATTGGTGTTGATACAGATAATGATTCAATTCGCATTCATGTTCCAGATAGCGAAGGAAATAGCAGTATTTATCGCTATGTTGATAATGCACTACTTTATCATGACACATTAAACGTGAGTGCTGATCAGGCAAGAATTGCAATTTACGATGCGATCGAAAAATCTATCGAGTCAAATTCATGGGGTAAGGGCGTTGGTCAGCCTCGTGAAGGAATGCGAAAATTATTGGCTAATTTGTTAATCAATAATTTATCTCAAATTGAGTATGTTGGTGATTTGTATGAGGGGCAGTATCCTGATATAGGGCATGCGGAAAAATACATCAGCGTGGGCGATGGTTTTCGAGAAGTTCAGTTGCGAAACTTAGCTTATTATGCCCACTTAAGTACTGTTGAAGAAGGCACAGCTGATTTAGATATTGGCATAAAAATTTTTACGGGACTTAATTTAGCGAAGGGAATGCCAATACCTGTAGCAATTCATTACTTTTATGATTCGAAAGTCCCGGGATTACGTGATCGTATGGTTGAAAAGTGTCGTCGTGTTAAGTCGGCCTTGTTAAGTCGCTATAAAGAATTGGCGCAACAAAAAAATATTATCTGCCAGATGAGTCTACAAGATAGACCGCTTGGTAGTGCTCTTGAAATCATTGAAGAGGAAAGCGTATGAGAATTATGCAGGTTGAAAAAACCTTAGTATCTACAAATAGAATTAATGACCTTGGTTTACGGCCTTTATTGGTGGTACGCGACAAACCTGGCGCTACACCCTTAGTTGCGGTTGACGCGGTTGGTTGTATAACAGGTGATTGGGTTATATGTGTGGGAAGTTCGGCAGCACGTGAAGCAGCTGGCAGTAAAGAATATCCCAGTGATTTAACCATAGTTGGAATTATTGATTATTGGCAGGAATCCTAAATGGAAATAATGCGAGTACAAGATGACCTTGTCATGACACGTTGTGTGTCAGGACTAAACGGGATTTCTTTACGCGTATTAAAAGATATGAAAGGTAAATTAGTTGTTGCTAGTGATCCAGTGGGGGTTCCTACGGGTCAATGGGTAATTACTGTCAGTGGTTCAGCAGCTCGTCACGGAATGCCGAATTATGGCACCATGACTGACCTTACTATCGCTGGCATTATTGATGATTGGGAATGATGGCTTAATCGCCACTGAATAGAATTTAGATTTATAGTTTTAATTTAACTGGAGAATAAAATGGCAAATGAAATTACAGGCGTTGCATTAGGCATGATCGAAACACGTGGCTTAGTACCTGCTATTGAAGCAGCTGACGCGATGACAAAAGCAGCAGAAGTACGTCTAGTTGGACGTCAATTTGTTGGTGGTGGTTACGTTACAGTATTAGTACGTGGTGAAACAGGTGCAGTAAACGCAGCAGTACGCGCTGGTGCAGATGCCTGTGAACGTGTTGGTGATGGTCTTGTATCAGCGCATATCATTGCGCGTGTACACGGCGAAGTAGAAAATATTTTACCCAAGGCAATCGACGCTTAAATCGAACGTCTTACTTAATATGTCATGCTTTACATTTTGGTAAAGATGACTTGAGAATAATTGACTAAGGTCAGGAGAAATAAAATGAGTGATATATCTGGAGTTGCATTAGGCATGATCGAAACACGTGGCTTAGTACCTGCTATTGAAGCAGCTGA
>CAZORZ010000049.1:0-7257 GCA_964582255.1 uncultured Gammaproteobacteria bacterium
CAACTGACGTTTTACAAATACGCCAAATTCACTGCCTTTACCATACTCACTGGATACGAAAATATCACCGCCTAAAAGATGAGATAACACACGAGAAATAGATAAACCTAAACCTGTACCGCCAAACTTTCGACTGGTGGTGCCATCTGCCTGTTGAAAAGCACCAAAAATAGATTGTAAGGTATCTTCTTTAAGCCCAATACCAGTATCCTTAACCGTTACTTGAATATAATCATCTGCTGTTATTTCATTTCTTGCGGCTAAAGTATCGCTCACATCTGCCAATGTTAAGGCGACACCACCTTTAGCGGTGAATTTAATCGCATTCGACATTAAGTTTTTAATGATTTGAGCCAGTTTATTACCATCAGTCAATATCGATTCATCTTCTAAGTTATTTATAACATCTAAACTAATGCCTTTTTTATCGGTTAACGGCTTAAATTTTCGTTCTAAGCTGCTTAAAAATTCGCCCATACTGACATTTTCAATATACACATCCATGCGTCCTGCCTCAATTTTTGATAAGTCTAAAATATCATTAATCAAGTTCAGTAAATCAGTACCCGAATCATGAATTGTAGAGGCGTACTCCACCTGCTTATCATTTAAGTTATCTCCTTTATTTTCTGCTAATAGCTTGGCCAGAATTAGTAAACTATTAAGCGGCGTTCTTAATTCATGTGACATATTCGCTAAAAACTCAGATTTATAGCGACTAGAAGCTGCTAAGTCTTTTGCCTTTTTTTCTAACGCAATCTGAGCAAAATCGAGGTCTTCATTTTTTTCTTTCAATATCGTTGCCGAACGCTCTAACTCTTGGGTTTTAATTTCTAGCTCTTCATTAGATGCTTTTAATTCTTCTTGCTGAGTTTGCAAGGCATGGTTTTTTTCTTCCATTTCTGTGGCTGATTTTTCTAAAGACCGAGACTGTTCAGACAACATATTGTTATTCTCTTGAAGCTCTTCTTCTCGTGCTTGCAGCTCTTCTGCTTGAGCCTGGGTTTGGATTAATAAATCTTGCGTTCTATCACGCTCCATAACCGAATTTAATGAAATTGTAATGGCTGAGCTTAATGCTGTTAATAAATTTAGGTGTTTCTCATTGAGTGGCCATGAAGAGCCTATTTCGACAATCACTCGAACACCGCCATTCCACACTAGCGGAATAATACTTAATGCCTTGGGCGCGGTATCCCCTAAGCCAGAACTAATAGCTATATAGTCTTCTGGTAAATCCTCAATAAATAAGGGCTGTTGCGATAATGCTGCCTGCCCCACCATTCCCTCGCCCATGCTAAAACTACTGACAAAGTTCTTTTTATGTGAAAAAGCATAGCTACCGGTAAGTTGAATAATTTTTTTGCTATCGATTAGGTAAAGCACGCCAATGGATGCATCAAAATATTCACATACAAATTGAATGATATTTCGACTTAAAACAGGAATGCTTTGCTCTCCCAAAATAATTTGGCTGAGCTGTGCATTGCCTTCTTGATACCAATCCTCTAATTGCATTTTATGTTTATTATCACGCAAGGATTTTTGCATGACGCCTAAGCCATTAGCCAAATTTTTAATCTCATATTTGGCGTCTATTTCAAATGTTTGTTGATAATCCCCATTAGTAATTTTAGACACTGCCTGTTCAATAAAAACAATCGGCTTTACAAACCTTTTAGTGAGACGAAATACCATAATAATCGTTATTAAAATAACTAAAAAAAGCACTGTCAACACTGATTTGGCTAGATTATCTCTGTCTTCAAACAAATCATTAAGCGACTCTTCAGCGACAATAATAAAAGCTAAATCAGCAATATAAATTTTTTGCAACACACCAATACTATCTAGATTTTGTGCCCCTTTAAATTGTAATAGCTGAGCTGAGCCGTCTGCTTGTATATCCCCTTCTTTAAACCATTGCTGTATCGATGGCGAATCTAGCTTTTTATTTAGAAATTCATCCTCAGTCAATTTATTAGAGCTGGTTCTCATAATAAAGTCTGAACCCAAAAGATAGGTATCAAAAACTCTATTTTCACTGCGATTAAGTGCGACATGTTCAAACTGTGTAATTTTTTTCTGAAAAGCTATCAAGCCAATCTTGTCACCATATTCATCGAGTATGACATTAACAAAAAACCCAACTATTTCTCCATTTGAAGGTGTATATACTTCAAAATCAGAAAATGTGGTTTTCCCTGTGCTATAAGATTTTCTAGCCGCAGCTCCAAATTTAGTATCTGCATAGGTTCCTGTAAAAATATTAGTACCTAAGTCACTTTCTTGAGCCAAACTAAATAAAATTTTACCCTCATCATCAATTAAATAAATATCATGAAAATCGAACGATTCACCAAATTTCTTTACCTCAGCATCTAACTCATGGACAATACTCGCCCACTGAAAACTACCCACAAAGTCATCTATTGATAAATTAGATGACTCTCTTGCACTGCTTAATTGCTCTAATAACTCTACGTTAGAGTGCCGTTCCGACTCGATTTGCAAATCCAGCTCAATACGCTCAACAAATCGTGTTATTTTTTGAGCTTGCAACTCAGCCACAGAGGTCAAACCCTTTACCGATTCTTGGTACAAATCGTCACTTGCCAATTTATAACTTAAGCCACTGATGGTTAGCCCAGAGACCAACACTAATGACAAAATAACCAACAAAAAATGGCGCGCAAGGCCCTGTTTAAATAAACTAGTATTACGATTCGTGTCTGGCATGGTTGCTTCGCCTATGGTTAATCAGTCAATTTAAAACAGACCCATTTCAGTCGAAAACTGAGGGTCTGAAAAAGCATCTAAATCAATTTTTTGCTTTAAAATACCGCCTTCAACAGCCAAATCCATAATCACTTTTATACCTGGTTTATCAATGTTCAAATGTCGATAATTAATCACATTAAGGTCTGGCCGTAGGCTTTGAATAATAGCTTCTTGATTATGTTCTGGAATGTGTTTTCTCACCATTTTGGCAATTTCTAACATAGAATCGCCGCCTTTACGACGTGCTTGCTCAATATCTTCACCCGCTTTTTGAATGAAATAAATAACTTCTTTAATGGCTTTATTTTTATTGGCTATCGATGTGTCTTTAGCTAAAGCAATGCATTCAACATGACCATTAGGCCAGACTAAAACATCTTTTGAATACCAAGCAACCTTGCCAAAATTTTGGGTTTCAACCACATCTGCCCAAGGTAGCGACTGCTGAAATGCTGCTGGTTTTCCACGACTATTATTCTTTTTAATAAAGGCTGGTGCTTTGGGGGGGGCAATGGGAATAATCACCACATCTTCAGTTTTACCGCGTCCTACCGCTAGAATTTTACCGTGCTCTTTTAAATATTTATACAGCACCACCGAGTGCGTGGATAACAGATCAGGCACGCCTACTTTTATTGGTTTACCTTTAGTTTTACTAGCCTTTGCAAATGCATTAGCTACTTTTTCATCAGGCTTCCTATCAATACGTTTAGCTGGCAAATTAACATCTTGATTAAGTAAATCGTTAATTGCTAAGGCATTTCCATCACGATGCATTTGCCCTACCCAGCGAAATTCTGGTTTTTCATGGAACATATCCATGGCTAAGGGACTCATCACAAAAGCCATATCAACATCAGAACCTTTACCTAAAAAATATGATCTTAACAATGGCCAACTTTTCATACGCTTAATTTGAAAGTCTGCATATTGCATTTGATCGCGATATTTTTCATAGGCCACGATGCCTGCATAATGATCTGCTAGTGGGATATAGGCGGCTTTAATCACCTCTTTAGCTTGCACATTTAAACTAAGAAATATGCCCACAAAACCAAAAATGATCTGTCTCAGCATTTTTGTTGCTGAGTGATTGCTTGTGTTTAATTTATAAATATTAAGCTCCATTAGTTTTCCTTTTTATATTTTCATATTGATGTGCGCTTTTATAGTTCAAACAGAGAATATTGCTTTAGATTTTGGCCAATAAAAATTTAAAATTTTAAAGTCGGACAAAAATACCTAAAATCACCGCATAACGAAAGCCCTTACCTATTGCGACTAAGATAAAAAAAACGATAAAATTCATTTTCATCATGCCTGCGATAAAGGTTAAACCATCGCCTATAATTGGCATCCAAGCAAACAGCAGTGACCAACCGCCATAACGCTGAAACCACCGTTGCGATTTTTTTAACTTAGCTGCTTTAAAGGGAAACCATTTTGCCTGTTCAAAACGTAATAGATATCGACCTAAGGCATAATTAACAGCTGAGCCAAGTGAATTACCTGCTGTTGCAAAAAGCCATAATAGAGTCAGGTCGTAACCTTCATGCAACAAAATCAGTAAGGCTGCTTCGGAAACACCTGGCAATAAAGTGGCCGACACTAAAGCCGTAAAAAATAGTCCGAAATAAACATCCATAACTATAAATTTAACTCACACCCATAATACATTAGCTTGCTGGTATAAAACCTATTGCAGAAGAATAATTAACCTTTGAAACCAGAGGTGATGGGGTAACGTCGCTCCTTGCCGAACGAGCGCTCAGTGACTTTAACCCCTGGGGCTGATTGGCGGCGTTTGTATTCGTTGAGATCAACTAAACGCACCACTTTCATCACCTCTTTCTCATTAAACCCTTTTAGTATGATGTTTTTGCTGCTTAATTGATGCTCAACATATAGCTCTAAAATAGCATCTAAAACGTCATACTCTGGTAATGAATCTGCGTCAATTTGGTCGGCTGATAATTCAGCTGACGGTGGTCGTGAAATCACTCGCTCTGGTATCACCGCAGAGCGTGTATTGCGGTATTTTGCCAACTCAAACACACGCATTTTAGACACATCTTTTAACGGCGCAAAGCCTCCTGCCATATCGCCGTAAAGAGTAGCATAACCGACTGCCATTTCACTTTTATTGCCCGTGGTTAATAGCATTTTCCCTGTTTTGTTGGATAAAGCCATGAGTATGACACCTCGTGTTCTAGCCTGAATATTTTCTTCAGTGGTGTCTTTTTCAGTGCCGTTAAATTGTTCTTCAAGCACCTCAATCAATGAATCTACAGGTTGATGAATAGCGATATTAGAGTATTTCACGCCCAGCGCCTTAGCCTCAAGCTCTGCATCTGTCACACTCATTTCAGCAGTGTATTGATAAGGCATCATCACTGCATGCAATGCCTCAGCACCTAAAGCATCGACTGCGATAGCTAACACTAAAGCGGAGTCTATACCGCCAGATAATCCCAACAAAGCCCCTGTAAACCCATTTTTAAGCACATAATCTTTGGTGGCGCAGACCAGTACATCATAAAGCTGAGCTATATCATCGTTAATCTCTACGCTCTTTTCTGCCCCGCTAACTTGACCTTGCTTATCAATAGCGATGAGTGATGTATGTGGTTTTTGGCCCGCTTGATATTGAACCTCACCTTGAGCATCAACCACAAATGAGTGCCCATCAAATAACAGCTCATCTTGCCCACCCACTTGATTCACGTAATCAATGGCTAAGTGCGTTTCAGCAACACGTTGCTTTATGGTATTTAACCGTTGCTGGTGTTTGCCAATATGATAGGGCGAGGCATTCAGATTTATAATGATGTCTGCACCTGATTTTTGGGCTTGAGCAGCAACTTTTTTACTCCATAAGTCTTCACATAAGGTTAAGGCTAATTGGTACTCTTTTACATTAATTAGCGTTGCTTGCTTGCCTGCTTTAAAATAACGCTTTTCATCAAATACCCCGTAGTTGGGTAACTGCTGTTTTTTATAAATTATTTTTTTCTGGTTTTTTTGCAACACGATTGCACCGTTATACAAACGCCCTTGCACCAACCATGGCGCACCCAAAACAACCACAATATCATCAACCCAATTGTCTAAAGCTTGTTCTATGTCATCAACGCTGTGTTGAATCTCAAGCAAAAATTGCTCACGCAACAGTAAATCCTCGGGTGGATAACCACTAATTGTTAATTCAGAAAACACAATAACATCAGCTTTGGCCTTAAATAAATCGCATTGCTGGATGATTTTTTGAGTGTTTTGACGAGTATCGCCAACAGTAAGATTAAGCTGTGCCAGAGCGATTTGAAGTCTGCTCATAGATAAGAGAGTTAGGTTAATGTATTAGGGCGAGAAGACTATCGCTTTTAAGCTGAAATTGGAACTTAATGAGGTTCTGATCTAGTTAATAAATTTTAGTTAAATACAGATATCGTTCATTTAAGATGCTTTCTACTTTGCATTGCGACATACGAGCCGCGGCGGCCAAATCAGTTTTTATAGCGCTGGAGGCAGTTTTTATCTTTAAGATTTTGTTTTTACTAAGAGATATCACTGCCTTTTTAAGGCTAATAAAACTTTGAGGATAGATAAGCTGCTCGATTTCGATTTCTTGCTGTATGTCTAAAACAGCTTCTTGTTGTTGCCGTTTATACGCTAAAAGATGCGCTTTTTGCATCACACTCAACCATTTAACTTGATCGGAATCACGGCCAATAATGTCTATGCGTGCGATTGGTTGTTTCGTATATGAAAGCCATGTATGACTGCACATAACTATTCCCCGTTAAAATATAAGCACAAAAAATATGTGCTTATATTCAGATTAAGAAACACTAAAAAAGTTTAAACTTAAGACTTATCGCTTGAGTTATTGTAGCGTTCAACACTTTCCATGATTTCTTTTTTTGCTTCTTCAGATCCTAACCAACCGTCGATTTTTACCCATTTACCAGACTCTAAATCTTTATAGTGCTGGAAGAAATGAGCAATCGAATCCAATAAAGGTTCATCCATATCACGCACCGTATTAATTTTACGATACAAGCGAGATAATTTATCCACAGGCACTGCTAAAATCTTAGCATCTTCGCCTGCTTCGTCTGTCATCGCCAACATACCGATGGGACGAACTTTAATCACTGAACCAGAAATTAAAGGGTGAGGCGTAACAACTAATACATCTGAAGGGTCTCCATCACCAGCAATCGTGTTAGGGATATAACCGTAATTACACGGATAATACATAGCTGTGCCCATGAAACGGTCGACAAACATAGCGCCTGTTTCTTTATCTACTTCATACTTAACAGGGTCACTGTTAGCAGGGATTTCAATAATGACATTAATATCATTGGGTAAATTACTGCCCGCACTTACTCGGTCTAAATTCATAATATTTCCTTTAAATTTTCACTGTATTTTATAATTGCATCAGCCCTTATACCCCAGAGGATAAGGAGC
>CAZORZ010000050.1:0-7180 GCA_964582255.1 uncultured Gammaproteobacteria bacterium
CACCCACTGCCACACCAAATTTAATCGCCATGTTAACCACTTCGCCGTTCAGCACGGGTAAAACGCCCGGCAAGCCTAAATCGACGGCACATGCTTGCGTGTTTGGTTGTTGTCCAAACTGCGTTGAAGCACCTGAAAATATTTTACTTTTGGTGGCTAATTGAGCATGAATTTCTAAACCAATGACTGTTTCCCAAACCATGTTATTTGCCTCCTGTCGTTAATGAGCTAGCCAAAGGACTGGCTTGCAAGTGCCAATCGGTTTGTTGTTGATATTGGTGCGCTATATTAAGTAGCTTCGCCTCTTCAAAGTAGTTACCAATCATCTGTAAACCAACAGGCTTGTTGTGGGCGAACCCAGCAGGAACAGACATAGCAGGCAAGCCTGCTAGATTGACCGCAAGGGTATAAATATCGCTTAAATATATGCTGGTAGGGTCGGTTGTTTTTGTACCTAATGGAAACGCCACCTCAGGATAAACAGGGCTCATCATCACGTCGACATCTGCGAAAGCTTGGCTAAAATCTTGGCTGATCAAACGCCTTAACTGCTGTGCTTTTATATAATAAGCATCGTAATAACCTGCGGACAGTGCATAGGCGCCGACCATAATGCGACGTTTCACCTCATCACCAAAGGCTTCTCCACGTGAGCGTTTATAGAGATCTTCTAGGTCTTTTGGGTTTTCGGCTCGATAGCCATAACGGACACCATCAAAACGCGAAAGATTAGATGAACATTCTGCTGGCGCTACGATGTAATAAACAGGTACCGATAGATGCGTATTAGGCAAGCTAATGTCTTTAATCGTTGCACCCATTTTTTCGTACTGCTTAACTGCTTGCTCAATAACCTTAGCCACTTCCGAATCTAAACCCTCGGCAAAATATTCTTTTGGCAAACCAATTTTCAAACCTTTCATTGAATCATTTAAGTTGGCACTGTAATCAGGTACATCACGCTCGATGGACGTTGAGTCTTTAACATCAAAGCCTGCCATACCTTGTAATAACATGGCGCAATCTTCTGCTGTATGAGCCATTGGTCCACCTTGGTCCAAACTTGATGCAAAAGCAATCATGCCATAGCGCGAAACGCGTCCATAGGTGGGTTTTAAGCCAGTGATGCCACATAAAGCCGCAGGCTGACGAATAGAGCCACCCGTGTCTGTCCCTGTTGCGGCAGGCGCTAAACCAGCGGCTACAGCCGCCGCAGAACCTCCAGAAGAGCCCCCAGGAATACAGTCTAAATCCCAAGGGTTTTTAACCGCACCGTAATAGCTATTTTGATTAGTTGAGCCCATAGCGAACTCATCCATATTGGTTTTACCCAAGGTGACGATGCCACCGCTCGATAATTGCTCAACCACTGTTGCGTTATAAGGCGCAATAAAATTGTCCAACATTTTTGAGCCACATGATGTTTTTACGCCATCGGTACAAAAGATATCTTTATGCGCTATAGGCAAGCCTGTTAATGCTCCCCCTTGACCTGATGCTAATAGCTCATCTGCCTGCTTAGCCTGCGCTAAAGCGAGCTCATTAGTTATGGTGATAAAACTATTAGTAGCGGCATTATTGGCATTAATATTATCAAGATATTGCTGGGTAATTTCGACACTGGAAAAATCACCTGCGGTTAAACCTTGCTGAATCTGCTTTAAAGTCTTCATTAGTCAATCACCCTAGGGACTTTAAACAATCCATTTTCAACATCTGGCGCATTTTTTTGTAATTTGTCGCGCTGGTTGGTTTCGGTGACTTCATCAACACGTAATCTTTGCGTCGCGTCCATCGGATGTGCCATTGGCACAACACCCGTGGTATCAACAGCATTCATTTGCTCTGCAAGAGACAATATTTTAGATAAATCAGCAGCATAACGCTCACTATCTGCTGCATTAATTTGTATGCGTGCCAAATGTGCCATCGCGATCGCTTGTTCAGGTTTTAACGCCATAATATGGTGATTTCCAACGAAATAAAATTTGAAGTCGCGAACTTAGCATAAATTTAGCAACTGTTTAAGGATTCTATGGCTATATAGGCCATTCTTGCTTGCTCAAACAAGTGTGCATTGCTAGAGTACGCCACAAATTAAGGCCTTGATGAGAAGTTAAACATCAATAGTCATGTCACTCAGAACACAACCGGACACAAATCTACATGTTTTCAGCACTGCGCGGACTAATTTCTAACGATTTATCTATCGACCTTGGTACAGCCAACACTCTGATTTACTGCAAGGGAAAAGGCATTGTTTTAAACGAGCCCTCTGTTGTGGCAATTCGACAAGACCGTGGGCCTGGTGGCCCAAAATCGATTGAAGCGGTTGGCATGGAAGCAAAAATGATGCTCGGTAGAACCCCGGAAAGCATCACCGCTATGCGCCCAATGAAAGACGGTGTGATTGCTGACTTTACCTACACCGAAAAAATGTTGCAGCATTTCATTCGTAAAGTGCATGAAAATCAGTTATTTCGCCCCAGCCCTCGTGTGTTAATTTGCGTACCTTGTGGCGCAACTCAGGTTGAACGTCGTGCAATTCGTGAGTCAGCCTTAGGCGCTGGCGCTCGTAAGGTCTATTTAATTGAAGAACCAATGGCTGCTGCCATTGGCGCAGGCATGCCAGTTGACCAGCCTCAGGGCTCTATGGTGCTGGATATTGGTGGCGGCACGTCTGAAGTTGCAGTTATGTCACTTAACGGCATCGTCTATTCGGACTCTGTGCGTATCGGTGGCGATAAATTTGATGACTCTATCATCAACTATGTACGCAGAAACTACGGCATTTTAATTGGTGAAGCGACTGCCGAAAAAATCAAAGTGAATATCGCGGCCGCTTATCCGGGCAAAGATTTATTAGAAATTGAAGTAAAAGGCCGCAATTTGTCAGAAGGTGTTCCCAGAAGCTTCACCTTAAACAGCAACGAAATTTTAGAAGCATTACAAGAGCCTCTTTATGGCATTGTGAGTGCGGTTAAAAATGCGTTAGAACAAACGCCGCCTGAATTAGGCTCTGATATTGCTGAACGCGGCATTGTGTTAACCGGTGGTGGTGCATTATTGCGCGACCTTGATCGCTTAATAATGGAAGAAACGGGCTTGCCAGTTATCATCGCCGAAGAACCTTTAACCTGTGTTGCACGTGGTGGCGGTAAAGTGCTTGAGATGATTTCGGAGCAAGGAGACAGCTTCCTGTCTGTTGAATAATTTGATGCGGGCTTATTAGTGTCGACTCTATTTCAACACGCCCGCGGCACAAGTCTGCAATTTGTGACACTGGTTTCAATGTGCATCGCCATTATGGTGGTGGACTACCGATTTCAGCACTTAACCTCTTTTCGCTCCAATGTTTCCTTTGTTTTTTCTCCATTACGCTACATTGTTAGTTTCCCCGCGCAAGGAGGGCAATGGCTTGATAACTACTTTTCGACACATAACACACTGGTGTCAGAAAACTCAGCATTAAAACAAGAAGCTCGAATTCTGAAAGCTAAATTACAAAAAATGAGTGTATTAACCGAGGAAAATTCTCGCTTACGCAATTTATTAGGTGCGTCCAGCAAATTAGCCGATCATGTTATTGTTGCTGAATTATTATCCGTTGATCAAACGCCTTACCAACAAATTATTGAGCTTAACAAAGGCTCTTTAGATGGCATTGAAGTTGGACAAGCAGTGATTGATGATTTTGGCATCATGGGGCAAATCACCCATATCAATAACAACACCGCAACGACCCTATTATTATCCGACCCTGGTCATGCCATTCCAGTACAGTTTGAACGTACAGGGTTACGCAGTATTGCATTTGGTAACGGCAGTACCGACATGCTAGAACTAAGATATTTACCATCTACAGCCGATATTAAAGAAGGTGATTTACTGGTCTCTTCTGGGCTAGGCCAGCGCTTCCCTGCTGATTATCCAGTGGCGGTAATCACCGGCATTACCTTAGATCGAACCCAGGGCTTTATTAACGCCTATGCCAAGCCAAAAGCCCGTCTTAGCCGTAGTCGTGAAGTGCTTATTATTCAGCTTCAACAACAATGAAAACTTTTTTTATTGTTTTTAGCACTCTGTTAGTTGGGCTCATTTTGCAAATCTTACCTCTGCCTGATGATGTGCAATTTTATCGCCCTAACTGGATTGCCATTATTTTAATTTATTGGAGCATGGCATTACCCAATTCAGTGCGATTGTTATCTGCATTTTTTGCCGGTATTTTAGTTGATATTATGCTGGGAACTCTACTTGGACAACATTCATTAGCGTTTATGGTTTTAGTCTACATCAATCTATTTTTTAACTTAAGAATTCGCGTTTTGTCCCTGTGGCAACAAGCAACTTATGTGTTTATTTTATTGCTGATTGGGCAATTCCTTATTGCTTGGATTGAAGGCATCATTGGTACGAAACCACCCATTCAAGCTTTCTTTTTACCCGCGCTAACTGGCATGTTTATTTGGCCGTGGGCTTACATTATTTTACGCGATATTCGCAGAAACAGCCTATTATGAATGATGAATACATAGACAATGACGAACATTTACAGCAATTTTGCAGCACGCTTGGCGAATCAAAGTGGCTAGCTCTGGACACTGAATTTATTCGCGAAAAAACCTATTACCCTGAATTAGCATTAATTCAAATAGCCAGCGGCGCTCAAATCGCCTGCATTGATCCGTACAAGATTGGTGATTTCCAGCCATTAATTGAGCTACTAAACAACAAGGATATTGTTAAAATATTCCATTCTCCAAGCCAGGATTTAGAGCTTTTTGCCCATGTGTTTGGCTCAGTGCCACAAAACATGTTCGACACCCAACTGGCCTCATCACTATTAGGCATCGGCAATCAAATTGGCTATGCCGATTTAGTCAACAAGCTTTGCTCAGTACAGTTGGATAAAAAACACACCCGCACTGATTGGAGTCGTCGACCCTTATCTGACTCTGAACTCGATTATGCTTTAGATGATGTGCGTTATCTGGGCGATATATACCAACAGCTATGCCAAAAACTAGATGCCAGTGGCCGCTCAAGCTGGCTTGTAGCAGACTTTGAAAGGCTAAGTGACATAAGTCGTTATCAAACCTCTTGGAACACTCTGTGGAAGAAACTAAAGGGTGTACAAAAGTTAAAAGGCAATGAATTACATTATGCCGACCAACTCTGTCAATGGCGCGAAAAACGCGCACAACAAAAAAACCTACCTAAACGCTGGATTATTAAAGATGAAGACGTTATTGATATTGCGCGCTTAAAACCTCAAGCCATTGGCGATTTTAAAGCGATTAGAACACTTAACGAACGCTTTTTAAAACAACAAGGCGGCGATATTATTCAACTATTACAAGATGCTGATAATATTGATGAGACTCTTCGCCCTCAACACGAAAAATTTAAAACCCTATCTGATAACCAACAAGCAAAATCTGATTGTTTAATGGCTATCTGCAAACGCTGCTCCTCACAAAATGACATGGCCCTATCAACATTAGCCACTAAAAAAGACATTGATAAATTGGTATTAGGAAAAGACTCTAAATTACTGCACGGATGGCGTTTTGAGATGGCTGGCGAGATGTGCCAACAGTTTTTAAATGAGGAAGTATCCTTAACAATAAAAGATGGTGTTGTTAGTCTAGCCAAAATAGACAGCTAACACTTGGGCATAAAAAAGCCCCTTACGGGGCTATTCAAAATAAAATATCGTTAAGAAACCCTGAGTAATTAATAAAATGTAGTTAATCCCAGTGCTTTCCAGTTTTGCATGCCGCCACGAAAATACTTAATTTTTGCCGCAGGATAACCCATCGACAATAGTTTTTTGATCGCAGTGGGTGATTGTCCACACCAGTTACCATTACAATACATTACTAAGGTTTTAGCATTACTAAAATCAAAAGTTTCACCTGCTAGCACATCAAAACGATCTTCCATAATATCTCGCGCATCTTCAGTGCTATTAAATAAAGTAAAAGGGATGTTCACAGCGCCTGGTAGCATACCACTACGCTTAACCCATGCCTCAGTGCGTGAATCGATAATAATAATGGAATCATCACCCGCTGAAAATTGCTTAAGGTAATCAATCATTTCTAGCTCACCTAAAGTCTCAACATGGTGCGGTTTGAAAGGATACAGCGGTTGAATTTTGCCACGATGAGTTGGCATATAAAAATCAGCGATCCCTTCTTCCTTGTCTTGCGAGCGCATCAAGGTTACTGGTTTGCCATCATGTTTAAGAACCAAGGATTTTACACCTGCGCTAATCATGACAAATTTAGTCTCTTCTTCGCTGGCGTATATAACGGGACTGATGAGTAATAAAATGAGGGGTGAAATAAAAAATTTATACATAATCTTTTCCTATAAGTTCTTCCAAAATAATCAACGATCCGCAAAAGTATAACGTCGCCACCGTTAGTAGATAGCGTACTGTTTGTAGCCACTTTACTAAATACTGTAACACAGATACAACTTCACCAAGGCGTCAAACACACATGGATTCAACTCTTCTAGCCAGTTTTATAAAAGGGCTTTACTGAATTAAAAAACTGGAAAACAATACATCTTCAATGTCTTTATTTCCAGCTAACTCATCCATAAGCTCTTGTACCTGTGTGGTGGCAATTTTTCGAATATCATTTCGTTTTGCTGATGTTTTCATGTCCAAAGCGTTTTGCTCACTCAATAACAAAATAATTTTATGCCTTATCGCTGGAACATGTGCCTCGACTGCTTCTTTTGCATCATCATTGACCACCAGCACATCGACTTTTAATTGTAAAAAAGTGAGTCTTTTACTGTTTGTTTTTAAATTTAAAACCATGGCATCACCTAAAGACACGTAAGAGAGTACCTTTTTGGCGACCTCTTCTTCTCCTTCTTCGGCAGCCATAGCCAAATGAGCGTTAAACAACAACATTAGAATAAACAATTTTTTAAACATAGCAGCGCCTTCCGTAAATAATATTTAGTAATTATAGCCAAAAATAAAATTGTGCCTGAGATTCTTGCATAAAAGCCTAAATGGAAACTCATAAAATTAAAAACAGCGTGAAATCCTGTTTTTTTGGTATATACTGCAGTTTGTCAAGAATAAATTGTTTTTATTGATCTCAATTTATCCTTGTAAACATTAATTGTACGCGAATAAAATCAGTCAGTC
>CAZORZ010000051.1:0-6653 GCA_964582255.1 uncultured Gammaproteobacteria bacterium
CGTAACCATTAAATAATGTCTGGGTTAAAGAAAGCTCAACGCGGCTGCTATCATATTTATTTGATGAATTTGCAGTGGCTGGAGAATCTGTATTATATACACCGACAGATGCCTCTACATCAACACTTGGGCCATTACTACTTTCAGCGATTAGGTGATCACTAACCCCTTGGCGGTAAACCTGTATTTTCTCTCTAACTTCGGGGTGCAAAGGCAAAGCATCCGCTACAACGTCAGATAAATCTACTGCATAAGTTGGCATAAGCAGTGAGGGAGTTACTAGCAAAAAGCCAATAACCGAAATAGAATGAACAAGCTTCATAAATAGTGAACCATTATTATTGATACGTTTTTTGAAACGCTTTAATTTTTTATGAATTTAAATATAGAAAATTCATTTGATAAATCGCATTAGTGTCATTTTGAATGCAATATAAAATATATTACGCAGTTAATTCTGCTATATATTTCACATTTTAACATTATTGGCCATTAACACTAAATCCCCTTTATTAAACCTCCTTTTTACAATCACATTATCACTACTTTGGCTCAATGACGAATAGATCAATATGTAGGCTCGGTCTACGTTATTTTTGCCATTGTCGCAATAATTGATAATGATAGCTAGTTTATTTATAAGCATGCAAAATTGACCCACTTTAGGGTTTAATTAGCACCGAAAAAGTTTTGAAGAGCAATTAGTGCCAGAAGATTATTTAGACTTCTACTCGCCAGCTTGTCGTTTTATTAAAAAACTTAAGACCACGCAATGATCACTGGCTGATGCTTTTATCCTATTAGTCTTTAAAGCAGGCGATGCCATGCAGTTTAATTGGTGTCTGGGGATAGTGATATTTGATGGTATTTAGACAAAGATTAAAGCGGCTCACTTTAGACTGTCACGCAGATGTACCTGCTTAGTACAGTACGACACCAATCCACAAGCGATTACAGAGCAGCGACAAGGCAGTTTAGTACGTCGATTACAAAAAAATTACTGAATATATCGAGTTTTATAACACTGAGCAAAGGCATCAGAGTTTAGATAAAACGCCTGACCAAGCATATTATGGCTAAACAGTGCTTCCAAAAGCAGCTTAATTTAATGTTGCGGAATCATTTATAGGCTTGTCCTAATATTGGGTTCCACGCCTGCCTTAAGGAACCTCTGATTAAGTCAAATACAGCTTCATAATCAAATATCTTCATCGGCTTGAAAACATACTTAACAACACCATTTTTAAGCGAAAAAAAGCCCCTTTCGGGGCTTTTTTAATATAAAAACACAACTGGTCTATACCATTGAACCATCGTCATTTTCATCTTTCTTTTCGGGCACCAATAAATCAGCTCGGCTGATTCCTAATGCTAAGGTTGTGGTACTTGCCACAAAAATTGATGAATAAGTTCCCACCAACACGCCGATAATTAATGCCAAAGCAAAAGCGTGAATCACTTCACCACCCAAAAAGAACAAAGAGAAAAGCACTAATAAGGTCGTCAAGGATGTCATTATGGTACGAGACAAGGTCTGATTTATGGAGATGTTAATCACTTCTTCTGGTGTCTTTTTACGAATATTTCTAAAGTTTTCACGCACTCGATCGAATACCACAATAGTATCGTTTAAGGAATAACCTATGACGGCTAATATAGCCGCCAATACACTTAAATCAAAATCAAATTGAAACAATGAGAACACACCCAGTGTAATAACTACATCATGAATCAGCGCGGCAACAGCTCCAAATGAAAAGCGGTATTCAAAACGCACAGATACGTAAATCAAAATTGCAATTAAAGCATACACTACAGCTAAACCACCATCTTCGGTGAGCTCTTCACCGACTTGAGGGCCGACAAAATCAACGCGGCGAATATCAATGACATCGCCTTGAATTTCGTTTAATAATGAAACTATTTGAGAACTAAGTTCAGCTTTATTTAAATCGTCTTTTGGCACTAAACGAACCATCACTTCTTTCGCACTGCCAAAATGTTGCACAATGGCATCATCGAATCCAGCTGAGGCCAATTTATCACGAATAGGCTCTAATTTTACTGCTTGCTGATAGCCCACTTCAATCACTGTTCCACCAGTAAAATCAATGCCAAAATTAAGCTTATTAACCGTTAAGCTGACCAATGAAATAAGCACAAGAGTAATAGAAAAATACATCGCTATGCGACGTTGACCCATAAAATTAATATTGTTTAATGTCATATCTATCGTCTCCTATATCGCTAACTTCTTCACGTTTTTGCTACCATAATACAAGTTCACTAAAGCTCTTGTACCTACGATAGCGGTAAACATCGATGTTAAAATACCAATGGATAAGGTTATCGCAAAACCTTTGATCGGCCCGGTGCCAAAACCAAATAAGATAATCGCGGCTATGAGTGTAGTGATATTTGCATCGGCAATGGTGCCAAACGCTTTTTCATATCCCGAAAATATAGAAGCTTGCGGCGTATTGCCATTTTTCAGTTCTTCTTTAATTCGTTCAAAAATCAATACATTAGCATCAACCGCTATACCCACCGTGAGTACAATGCCAGCAATACCAGGCAAGGTTAGCGTTGCTTGTAACAAGGACAAGATAGCCACGATTAACACTAAATTAAAGGTTAAGGCCACATTAGCGATTAAACCAAATATTTTGTAATAAAATGCCATAAACACTAATACGGCCATAAAACCGATCATCACGGACATAAAACCTTTATCAATGTTTTCCTGTCCTAAGCTTGGGCCAACGGTGCGTTCTTCAATAATGATCATCGGTGCTCGTAATGCACCAGCACGCAATAACAGCGCTAAGTCTCGCGCTTCTCTGGTGCTATCTAAGCCTGAAATCTGGAAACGCTTACTGAGTTGATCACGAATCGTAGCAATGTTAATGACGCGTTTTTCGGTCTTTTTAATGCGTACTTTTTTACCATCAATCATCTTATCTTCATAACGATCTTCGATAAATACAACAGCCATTGGCTTGCCGATATTGTCACGTGTGACCTTACTCATGCGATCAGCACCCTTGCCATTCATCGTAATGGTGACATTAGGTGTGCCGCCTTGGGTATCAATGCCTGATGCTGCGCCCACAATTTGATCACCCGTTACGATAATTCGGCGTTTTAATAAAACAGGGCTGCCATCGCTTTGTTTGTACATTTTGCTACCCAGAGGTATTTTTCCAGATGCCTGTGCAGTGGTCCAATCAACTAACGTGCCGTGAACTAAACGAAACTCTAAAGTTGCTGTTGCGCCTAAAATTTCTTTCGCTCTTACTGTGTCTTGCACTCCGGGCAATTGCACTACAACACGTTCATCACCTTGCTGTTGAATTACTGGCTCGGCGACACCTAATTCATCAACACGATTACGTAAGGTAGAAATATTTTGGGTTAATGCGGTCTTTTTTTCTGCCGCAAGCGCCGTTGGTGTATACGACATATCAATAAACCAAGCTCGTCCATCATCTGATATTTCAAAGATAAACTCACGATAGTCTTCTTCTAATTTTAATTTTGCCGCATCCCGCAGTTCAACCGATGAAAAGCGAATAGATAAGCTACGTTTTTTGGCTAACACAGATTGATAGCGAATTTTTTCACCGCGCAAAAACGATCTAATATCATTACTAAGGCGCTGTAATGACTTTTGAATCGCAGTGTCCATATCCACTTCCATTAAAAAATGAACGCCACCACGTAGATCCAAACCTAAATACATCGGTAATGCATTCATTGAGCGCAACCACTCAGGCGTTGCTGCGGCTAAATTAAGTGCCACGCCGTAACGTCTATCCTGCTTTTCTAAGGCATCTTTAATGATTGAGACGGAGGTAAGCTGGTCATCTGTATTAGCAAACCGCACTAAAATGTAGCCTTCTTCTAATGAGATTGAATTATAAACAATCGCATTTTCTTTCAAAACATTCTTAACATTCTCTAATTCGACATCATCAATTAAATTAACACGATGCGAGATTTGAACGGCAGGGTCATCACCATATAAATTGGGCGCTGCGTAAATGATGCCTAATGCCATAACAGCAATGAGCATTAAGTATTTCCATGCGGGATATCGGTTCATAAAATTTGCTACTTGAATGTTTTAATGATTATTCTAATAAAAAAGCACTAAGAATTGCTCTTAGTGCTTTAAGTTTTCATTTTAAAGTGTCTTTAACGTCCCTTTTGGTAACACTGTACTCACCGCCTGACGTTGTATTTTTATGTCAACATTATCAGCAATATTGACGGTCATGTAGTTATCTCCCACTTCAGTTATCTTACCTAAAATACCACCACTGGTAATGACTTCATCACCCTTTTTAATACCGCCAACTAATGCCGTATGGTCTTTAGCCTTTTTTTGTTGTGGACGAATTAACAAAAAATAAAAGATCACAAATAAAATAATTAATGGTAAAAATGACATGATCGGATCAGATTGCTGTGCTGGTGCTGCTTGTGCCATTGCATCGCTAATAAAAAAACTCATAAAATTTCCTACAAAATAAAAAAAGGGTTAGGTCAAAGCTATAATTTGGCGGCTATTATCACATAGTTTGCAGAGCTATAAAACTCTATCTGATGATTCGAGATGCTAAAGAGACCCCTAATCAAGTCGAGCATATAGTCTGAGCCTATTAAGGAAATACCGTTTAAGAAAAACTATCCGGATAAGTGTGCCATTGCGTGGCTTTACCTAAGAGAAAGTCACGCAATCTAGTATTTATAAAGTGTTTTTTATGCGGCAAAAGCCTTTTGTGCTTGAACTTGGCTTTCTAGCTCAGTTACCAACTGTTGTGGTAATTGCAAACGAGCCGCGAGCATAGCTAAGTACGAAGTTTCAGCTGCATTATCAACATCTATAGCTAATAGTGATGCAATATAAATTTCGGCAGCAATCTCTGGACTAGAGGCACTATTAACGATGGCATCAACATCTACCGCTTGACCCATTTCTTGTACCAGCATATTTTGACTTTCGCTATCAAGCCCTAGCGCTTGAATTTTTTGAAAGATTGACTGGCTTTCTTGTGCATCTAAACGCCCATCGGCACGAGCTGCAGCAATCATTGCGCGCACTAAAATCAGACCAAGCGCCTCATTGGCTGGCGCATCATTTTGGTCGGGTAAAAAAGCCGTGTCAGTTGGTGTGGCGGCAAATTGCTCTTCGGTCATGGGCTGAACAGGTGCTTGCTCTACTGCGCCCTCTTCCTTATTGTTATAGCGTTTAAAAGCGGTATATGCCAATGCCCCGACAGCGGCTATGCCACCTACCTTCAAGACTTTACCACCCATTTTACGACCTGCTTTACTGGTCAACATACTACTGGCCAAACCACCAGCAATACCGCCAGCAAAACCTTTAGCTGCACTGCCCCCTAAAAATGAACCCAAGAGATTATTCATATCAACCATAGTGTTTCCCCAATATTAATGTATATATTCATTACTCTTGTTTAAGAGCAATCTTATGACATCATTGTGTGATGCCAACATGTTTTTTGAGCCGTTATAAAACTCTATCACTGCTTAAATGGCTGCCACAATAAATGATGCAACTGTGTGACCAATTGTTTCTGTTTAAATTCATTTAAACCGATCTCAATATGCTCATCACCATAACGACTTGTCTCAGTATAAGAGCCAAACAGACGATCCCACATAATTAAATTGAACCCATAATTACTATTGGTTTCAGAGTTAATAGTTGAGTGATGTATACGATGCACATCAGGCGTTACAATGAATAAACGCGTGATAGATTCAATTCTTTTGGGCAAATTAATATTGGCGTGATTAAAGAGTGCTAACGAGCTTAGCAAAAGCTCGAACACCACTACAGCAATAACCGGCACACCCAAAGCAATAATAATTGCCGCTTTAACAAAAAATGATAACATCATTTCAATCGGATGAAAGCGCACCCCTGTGGTGATATCAAAATCCATATCGCTATGATGAAGACGGTGAAGTCGCCATAAAATAGGTATGCTGTGCATTAATCTATGTTGTCCGTAAACCAAGCCATCCATCAGTAGCAGCGATGAAACAATCGCTATCCATAAAGGCACGTTTAACCATACCAATAGACCTATGTGTTGTTGTTGCGCGTAAAACGCTAAGCCTGTTAAGGCAAATGGCGTTAGCCACCTTATAGCCAAACTACTGATAACAATCAAAGCACCATGATTTAACCAACGCTGATATTTTGATAGTTGTAATTGCCGACTGGGTGATTGCCATTCCCAAATGGCCATTAAGATAAAAATAGCTATAAAACCACTTAGCCGTAATGTTGATTGATTAAGGTGAAACCACTCAGACATTTATTATGAACATCTCTTAAAACATTCAGATTAGGTTATAAACCTAAAACATCTTGCATATCGTATCGCCCAGTTTTTTTATCACTTAACCAGTTAGCGGCTCTTATCGCACCCTTTGCAAAGGTCATACGACTTGATGCTTTATGGGTGATTTCGACGCGTTCACCGATATCTGCAAACATGACTGTATGCTCTCCGACTATATCGCCTGCTCTAATGGTTTCAAAACCAATTGTTTTACGATCTCGCGCACCTGTTTGACCTTCTCTACCGTAAACAGCGCAGTCAGCTAAGTCTCTG
>CAZORZ010000051.1:6675-7065 GCA_964582255.1 uncultured Gammaproteobacteria bacterium
ATGACTTCGCCCATACGCACAGCCGTGCCTGATGGCGCATCAACTTTATCGCGATGATGAGCTTCTATTATTTCAATATCCGTGTAATCACCCATAATTTTTGCGGCTGTTTGCAATAACTTAAGGCACAAATTAACGCCCACACTCATATTTGGCGCAAACACGATAGCTATAGACTCTGCTGCCTTGTCAATTTTGGCCAGTGTTTATTCATCGAATCCAGTTGTGCCTATGACCATTTTTTTATTGTGTTTGACACAATAATCAATGTGATGAGTCGTTACAGTTGGGTGCGTGAAATCAATTAAAACATCAAAGTCAGTGTTTAACTCGTCTGTTAAAACCACATTATTAGCATCCACACCTACTAACTGCTCAGCAGTGACGCCA
>CAZORZ010000052.1:0-7038 GCA_964582255.1 uncultured Gammaproteobacteria bacterium
ATTCCATAGTGACTGAGCAGAATCTAAAGCCCTTAATAGCAAAACCCTGTTCGGATTACTGGGATTTAGGCGGATGTTTAAATCTTGCTTAGATTGCTCTAGTTGAACATTACTATCATTAAAGGTTTTTGCAGCGATGGTCGTAGATTGAAAGCCAATTTTTGCATATTGGTCTGAAATATCCTCTAGCTTTACCTTAGCCATAATGACAAACATTTGTAGTCGTTGCAGTAAGAACTCAACTTGAGCCTTGGGTGCAATGATGATGAAGCCATCGTTAAATTTTATGACATAAAAGATCGAGAACATACGTCCTTTATGATTTGAATAAGAGTTTAATTGGCAGCTGTGTTCATCTATTTTGGTGATGTCATTACTGAATTGATTTTGTAAAAATGAGGTTGAATCATCGCCAGATACTTTAATTAAGCCGAGGTGCTCAGCCGAGCATAAAAAATCTGAATTTTCTGTAAAATCGACGGCATGTTTTAACTCGTCGTTGAGGAAATTTAACCATTCTGTCGTCATGAAGTTTCTCTAGGGAATTTAGTGTTGTTAAAGTTAATCAGAGCATCCTTAAGGGCTTCTATCGTTATTCAATAAAAATTCTTGCAGAATCTCTGTAAAGGTCTTTAATAAAGGCATATCAATGATTTATTTCATCATACTATAAACGTAACAACTCGGCGAATTGTTGAAGGACAAGTCGTGAAGCTGAGAGGTTGCTTCTAAACCACAATAAATTGAGGAAACATGATTACTCGCAATGGGCGACCAGTCTATCTAAATTTGGTCAAAATACGTCTGCCAATCTCAGGCGTTATTTCTATTATGCATCGGGTGTTTGGCCTGTTGCTATCTCTTTCAATTCCTTTTTTCACCTTGCTTTTTGGCCTCAGCCTGCAAAATGAATCTGGCTTTAATCAAGCCGTAGAAATTCTTAACTCGGCATGGCTACAGCCTGTTTACGCGTTATTTATATGGGCTTTTTGCCATCATTTTTTTGCAGGCATTCGTTATTTGTTTTTGGATATTGAATGGGGTGTTTCGAAACAGATGGCATTAAAAACGTCTTGGTTTGTTTTAGCAGCAGGTATTTTGGTGAGTTTAATTATTTTTGCAGGTATTTGGTTATGAGTGCAGGGTTTTCAGGCATGAACGCATGGCTCATTCAGCGTCTTAGTGGCATATACGTTGGTTTTTTCTCATTAATATTATTGGGTATATTTAGTACTACTCCACCACAAAGCTATACCGAGTGGGTGTCAATTTTCGTTTCCCCTGTATTGCAAATTGGTTTTAGTTTATTTGTTGTCGCCTTGTTGTTTCATGCTTGGGTTGGCCTTCGAGATATTATTTTGGATTATGTTCATCCAATTGGGTTGAAAATGTTGATCTTTACAGTAGTGCTTTTTGCATTGTTTGGATCGGGGCTTTGGGCCTTAAGAGCACTTTATTTGGTTGAATTATCATGAGTTTAGAAAGAAGACGTTTTGATGCATTAATCATCGGAGCTGGTGGGGGAGGCCTTAGAGCGGCATTAGAACTTTCAAGGGCAGATGCCAATGTTGCCGTTGTTTCCAAGGTTTTTCCAACTCGCTCGCATACGGTGGCAGCTCAAGGCGGCGTTAATGCAGCTTTAGCTAATGTGTTACCCGATAATTGGCATTGGCACATGTTTGATACGGTTAAAGGCAGTGATTATTTAGGCGATCAAGATGCAATTGAATACATGTGCCGTGCTGCCCCCAAACTGGTGTATGAATTAGAGCATAGCGGCGTGCCATTTTCACGCTTAGATAATGGTAAAATTTATCAACGCGCTTTTGGCGGTCAAAGCCAAAATTTCGGCGAAAAACAAGCGGCAAGAACGTGTGCCGCAGCCGACAGAACAGGGCATGCCATTTTACATGCGTTGTATCAACAAAATATTCGCGCCAAAACTCATTTTTTCGACGAGTATTTTGCCACCGACTTAATCAAAGACACTGACGGTAATGTGTTAGGGACTTTAGCGGTGAGTATTAAAACAGGTGAGCCTGTTTTAATTGAATCCAAAACAACGCTATTAGCGACAGGTGGTGCAGGGCAAATTTATCGCACCAATACCAATGCTTTAATAAACACAGGTGATGGCTTAGGTATGTCCTTAAGAGCAAATATTCCTTTGCAAGATATGGAATTTGTGCAATTTCATCCGACAGGCATTGCGGGCATTGGCATGTTAATTACTGAAGGCACACGAGGAGAAGGTGGCTATTTAGTTAACTCTGAAGGTGAGCGTTTTATGGAACGATACGCACCAAATGCCAAAGATCTAGCCAGTCGAGATGTGGTCAGTCGCGCTATTTATACTGAAGTGAAAGAAGGGCGTGGAGTGGGTGATAAAAAAGATCATGTACTGCTTAAATTAGATCATTTAGGTGAAGAAACCATTCAAAAACGCTTGCCTGGTATTCGTCAATCCTGCATAGCTTTTATGAACATTGATCCTGTTAAAGAGCCGATCCCTGTTTTCCCAACGGCACATTACTTTATGGGGGGCATTCCCACTAATCGCAAAGGACAAGTTGTGGTACCAATTAAAGATACGCCAGAGGAACCAATTCCCGGTTTATATGCGGCAGGTGAATGTGCTTGTGTGTCGGTGCATGGAGCCAATCGTTTGGGTGGAAATTCGTTACTGGATATTTTGGTATTTGGGCGTTCAGCCGCGATAGACATGATTAAATATATTAAAGAGCATCGCTATCACAAAGAAGTTGATGAAGATTCAGTCGATGTCGCATTAGCTAGATTACAGCGTTGGGACGAGCAAGGTGAGGGAGAAACGGTACATGGGTTAAAAGCTGATTTACAAAAAGCGATGGAAGATCATTGTGGTGTATATCGAACTCAAGAGCTGATGGATGCTGGAGTTGTTGCTGTTACAAAAATTAAAGAGCGCTTTAAAAATGTTTATATCAACGACTTTTCACGAGTATTTAATACATCTCGAATAGAGGCGATGGAGCTTGAAAATTTAATTGATGTTGGATTATCTGTGGTGGTGTCTGCCGCGGCTCGACAAGAAAGTCGTGGCGCGCATTCAAGAGTCGATTTGCCAAATAGAGATGATTTGCATTGGATGAAGCATAGTCTTTACCATCAAGATCAAAGGCCAGTGGATTATAAACCAGTACGCACAAAACCAATGACGGTCGACACCTTTCCGCCCAAAGAGCGTGTTTACTAGGAGCTTATGATGATCCCAAACCCTCAGCTAGAGAATATAAAAATGATGCAACCTCTTAATGCACCTAGTAAAACCAAAAATCTTCTCATCACCAATAAGGTGATAACGAAGTTTTTCGTTTCACTATATACATCAAGCGATCACACCCTTTTCACATTTCTATCTGAGGATTCGGAATGATATTTAATATTTATAGATATAATCCCGAAATTGACGCTAAACCTTACACTAAGGATTATGAACTCACAAATTTAGACCCTGGCACCATGTTGTTAGATGCGTTGTTGTTGATTAAAGAGCAAGACTCAACATTGTCGTTTAGACGCTCGTGCCGAGAAGGAGTGTGCGGCTCTGATGGCATGAATGTGAATGGTGTGAATAGCCTTGCTTGCGTAACAAAGGTCATTGATTTAGGTGAGCGTATTGAGCTAAGGCCTTTGCCTGGTCTTCCCGTTATACGTGATTTAATCATAGATATGGATCAATTTTATAAACAGTATAGGGCTGTTAAACCTTACCTTATTGGTATAGAGCCTGAGCCAGAAGTAGAGCGTTTACAAAGCCCAGAAGAGCGAGATAAATTAGATTGATTATATGAATGTATTTTATGTGGTTGTTGCTCAACAGCTTGCCCATCATTTTGGTGGAATCCAGACAAGTTTTTAGGTCCTGCCGCCTTGTTACAAGCCTCGCGTTTCATTGAAGATAGCCGCGATGCGGCGACTGAAGAGCGTTTAGAGCAACTTGATGATGCCTATAAATTATATCGTTGTCACAGCATCATGAATTGCGTACAAGTGTGCCCTAAAGATTTAAACCCAACTAAAGCTATTGGGCGAATTAAAGAGCGCATGCTTAAATCTAAGTTGTAATTATGGCCGAAAATATCACTGTTCCTGCATCAGAATTAAAATGGCGTTGCCGACGCGGTATGTTGGAACTGGATTTATTTCTTTCTCGTTTTGTGGATAATGAGATGGGTTTACAACAGCTCAATGACTCAGAAAAATCTGATTTTTACATATTATTAGATTATCCCGATCAAGAGCTATACGAAATACTCATCGGTAAAACCTTCTCTATCGATCAAGAGATTAACCAAATTGCTCAAAAAATCCAACGCTGTTCAGCACTTTAAAATAAAGCCAAGTCAGACCTTATTATATTTTTATTATGCGATTAATATTGGAGCATTTTTAATCATAGTCTTTAGTAGTATTGAGTGGTGGTTCAAAATTTTGCTGACTGTTTTATTGCTGTTGGAGTTTTTACGCCAACAACAAAAAAAGAGAGCTTTAAACGAATTAAAAATCATTGAGGTTAGAGATAATAAAATCTTTATAAAGCGTAAAAGGGATGAAAATTTTATAGCTATCGAGAAATGGGCGTTGAAACAAAATCGCATTTTTGCCGAGATACAACTACACTTAAAAGATGATATTTGTTCAAACATTTTCTTTAGTGATAGCTTTCAATCGAAGCAGCAGTTTAGCCAATGCCTTCAATGCTTCCGATTTTTAAAAATTTAATTTAATGCTTTCAACAACAGGTGCGATAAAACACAAAAGAATAAAAGCTGATTATGCAGCTTTAATGGATTTGTATGAGCAAAATTACATTCGATTGCGTTGTATAGTGCCAGATATGCAAACAGCTGATGTGATGGTATCGCAAATAGAGGGTTATGCTGATCTGCATTTATCCATTAAAGAACGCTGTAAATATACTACCTTTTTAAATTTAACCTATCAGTTCAAGCAAAGTGGTCAGTCAAAGTTATTTTTACCCGATTTGAATATACGAGTTTATCATGATGCTAAAACGGCAGAAGTACAAAACCGTCAAAGCAGGGTGCATCAACTGCTTGATAATAAAGGCAGTATTCAACATCAATGGACATTAAATCGGTTTTTGTATAAATGGTTGGGCTATTGTTTGTATCAGGGGCATAAGTTTTATCTTAGGTAGCACCGTGAAGTGGTCTCAACATATAAGAAAATATACACGGCCTTCTGCACCATAAAAACGATCGAATATTTAATGCTTTTTAATCATGACAGAGCTATCTTTAAATTATATCTTCTCAGTATTCAGCATTGCCTTTATACCTTAAATCGCTCATTATTAATATATAATGGAAATGTAGAAAAAGCATAATTAATATTTTGCTCGATTCAAGTTTTACCTGAGATTTTCAAGCCACATTGACATCTTCGTTCTTGACTGAAAATACATGAATTAAGATAGCTAGTTAGTTATCGCAACACTCAAAAACATTTGTTTTTTAACACGGTATTCCTTATGCCATCAGAGGTAATTTAATTGATTTCAGCAATCACTCTTTCAACCTTTAGCTTTCGGTTTGTGCTGTATTATCTTTTATGGTGGTTTATTACAGAGGCATCTCCTGGTTCATGGTATTTAGGCATACCTGTGGTTATTCTAGCCACCTGGGTTAGCTTACTCCTAGCGCCTAAAATCAGCGTGTCAGTGCTTGAAATACTACGTTTCATACCTTTTTTTTTATGGCACTCTTTTCGTGGTGGGATTGATGTTGCCTTACGTGTGTTAAAACCACAACTGGCCATCGATCCAGGTGTTGTTAAATACCGCTGGCATTTACCGCCTGGACTAGCTCAAACATTAATGACTAATATTGTCAGTTTATTACCAGGTACGTTAAGTGCAAAATTAGATGATACGCACTTACATCTTCACGTTCTTGATATGTCAGAAGATATTTTTTCTGAACTGAACATCATCGAAAAACGTGTGGCATCTATGTTAGCATTAAAATTATCAAGCACTAATTCATGAGTTATGAAACTAAAATATGCCGTTATACAAACACATTCAGTATCTTAAAAAAGTGGCCGATTTAAATAAATGAATATGCTGTATATCGGAGTTGCTTTGTTTTTATTGCTTACCTTAGTTGCTGGGTTATGGCGAATATTACGTGGCCCAACAGCCGCTGACCGCATGTTAGCGGCGCAGCTTTTCGGCACAACTGCTGTTGCCTGTTTATTGCTATTAGCGCAAGCGCTAGAGCAGCCAGCATTACGTGATATTGCATTAGTCTTTGCATTGCTTGCGGTGGTCACTGCTATCGCATTTGTGCGCAGAGCTTGGACAGCAGAAAATAAATGATGCCAATAACAAATTTATTTACCACGATTTTTTTAATCGCAGGAGCAGCCTTTTTTCTGGTTGGAACGATTGGTTTATTGCGTTTTCCTGATGTTTACACCCGTCTACACGCGCTAACCAAAGCTGACAATGTTGGCCTAGGTTTAATCATAGCTGGTTTAGCGCTGCAAGCCGATTCGATTGCTGTTGTAGGGAAATTAGTGATCATTTGGTGCTTGGTATTGCTGGCTGGGGCAAGCATTGCTCATTTAATTGCTATTGTCGCTCAACAAAGAGGCCTAAAGTTTTGGAAACGCTAGAATCGTTGTTTTTTATTTTCGATATTGCATTGGTGCTCTCTTTACTTTGGCTGGCATGGCAAACCTTAGCCAGCCCTGATCTCTTTCGCGCCATCGTTTTATTTATTGCTTTTGGTCTGTTAATGGCTTTAGTTTGGGTGCGTCTTAATGCGCCCGATGTGGCTCTTGCAGAGGCCGCAGTGGGCGCTGGGCTAACGGGGGCTTTATTGCTCACCGCACTCAGTAAAATCAACAAAAAATCGGATGCCTAGTCAGCCGATGTCTCATAAAGAAAAAAATCAACTACCTTTGGCGTTGCGTCTATTGCTCATCATTCTGGTTTCCAGTGTCGCATTGGCCTTATCTTATGCTGTG
>CAZORZ010000053.1:0-6400 GCA_964582255.1 uncultured Gammaproteobacteria bacterium
CCTATATTTATAATGCGGGTCTACCAGGAGCCTTAAATAACTCAACAACTATTAACACACAGTTAAAAGCTAAGGTGTCAGATCGCTTAAGTGAAGTGATGCAGTTAGAACAAAAGAAAATTGATGACTCTGAACAGCGCATTGGTTTTTTAACGCGTCAGGCAGAAGAGGAGTCTCTTAGAGGTTTTCGTTCTGGTTTGGGTGCTGGAAAAGGACGTGAATATTTTAAAAAGCTGGAAGAAGTTGAGGTGTTAAAGATTCAATTTAAATCAGATCAACGAGATTTCGAGCAAGCAAAATTATTATATGCTGATCTCATTAAGGTGCTTTCGGTTAACTCTGTAGATCAGCGCGAAGCAGTGATTATTTTATTAGCTCGCTTACGTTCAGCGACTAATACAGAAGCATCAGCAGAGATTTTAACTGAAATCTCCCAAGGCCATGTGGCGATATTAAAAAGCCCAGTAGAAACAGCGATGGGCGTAATTTTAGATCGTGAAAATTATTCAATGCAGTTGATAGTGAGTTTAATTTGGGCGGCAGTGTTTGATTTGCTAGCATTGTTTTTAGGTATTGTGCGCTATTACATTTTAAAGCCTGACTACTCTGTGTTATCAGCCCTGTATGACAGCATTGCTAATTTAGTGACATTTTTTATTCGACTGGGCTACATCCGTAAAGATGCAGAGCAAAAGTATCATCATAATGTTGAAACAAAGAGTCATGATACACCGTTAAATTCATCAGAAATGCAGTCATTTGCCACTTATATTATGGCAGGGAGTTTATTTTCAGCGGGTGATAATGAAGATGCTATGGCGCCATTGCAGAAGATGATTAGCCATATTGAACCATTAAAATTAGTGGATAATCCCAGCAGTGTTGGTGTGCCATTTAGTGTGGTTGATGAGCAGAAAGATTTAAAAACATTGATGGCAATGTTAATTCAAAACAATGTGTTTTTGACCAGTACCGAGCATGACAGCTACGTATTAAACCCCGGCAGTGAGATGGCTCAGAAAATTCTTATCTTTATTAAAATGGGTTTGAAAGATCCGAAAAAACAAAAAGAAATGTCACGTTTCATGGTAGCATCAGAGACTATCTAAGAACCTATGGTGCCAAATGCATTACTTATTGCTGATACTGATATTGCTATCAGTATCTCTATTTTTCACGGTTAAGAAAAAGTCTAGTGACAAGACATTATCGTTTTATATTCTTGTTGTCGTCGATGTGTATCTTACGGGCGTGTTGATTTATTTTTTGACCTCAGCAATATTTCCTTAATAAAGCTTCAAATTCATCTCGTTTTAATTCTTGAGCACCTAAACTTTTTAAGTGCTCAGTGGGTAATTGACAGTCTACTAAATCATAGTGTCCCGATTCAATAAGATGCATTAAACATATTTTAGATGCGTTGGGATAACGGCTAAACATTGATTCACCAAAAAAAACACGGCCAATCGCAACGCCATACAAGCCGCCCAGTAGCTTATCGTCCAAATAAAATTCCCATGAGTGAGCATGGCCAGCTAAATGCAGTTGGGTGTAGGCATGTTTCATTGGCTCCGTTATCCATGTGCCATTTTGCTCTGACCTTGGTTCAGAGCAAGCATCTAATACAGCCCTAAAAGCATGGTCTATTTTGACTTTATAATTAAGCTGCCGCATTTTTTTTGACAGGCTTTTACTCTTATGGATTGCTTCTGGCATAAAAACAGTACGTGGAGCAGGTGACCACCAAAGAATCGGCTCATCACTTGAAAACCACGGAAAGATGCCTTGGCTGTAGGCTTTTAATAACCAGTCAATATCGAGTTTTCCACCTGCGGCTAACAGACCATTAGGCTCTTTTAGTGCCAGCTCGGTGTTTGGAAATATGGGGGGTTCAGTTGGGTCAAGTAATGGAATCATAACTTGATTTTATCTTATTTTAGGCAAAAAAAAACAGACAAAATTGCCTGTTTTTTTTAATACAAAATGCAGAGCACCTTGTAAAAGGTAGTGTATAAAATTACTGCGCAGTAACGGGTGCTTGCTGTGTTACAGGTGCAGCATAGTATGGGTTGTAACCATTAGGGGCATAATTGGTTTTAGTTTGGCTATTAGCATCAGTTTTAGTGTTGCCGTTAAAGTCATTTTTAGCATTACCTTTCCAATCAGAAGTCGTATCAGAATCCATCTTAGAAGTACCACGACCTTTAAAAGACATAGCAAAAGAGAATTCGCCTTCGCCATCTGCAGAGCCATTGCCTTTGTGAGTGCCGTTACCAGCAGTATCAGTTAAGTTATTTGCGCCCAACTGGCTGTTATTTGCGTTAGAACCGTTACCAAAAAATGGCATGTCCCATGCAGCAGAAACAGCAGAAGAAGCAATTAAAAGTGTAGCAGCAGTGATGAGTGTTTTCATAATAAATCTCCAATAATATTAAAAAATAGTTTAAGAACTTTAGGTGTTAATACTGCACCATTGAGAACTTAATATGAATATAAGTATATTAGGGTATTCTTATATTGTCAAGTGACTGAATAGTAATGCTAATGATGGCGTTATGTGATTAAGAATATTAAATCGAAGGAGGTATCGTAGAAGGTAGATGATTAAGCAGACTCAAAAATCTGTTTAATCATCTACCCTAAGGGCAAAAGCCCTTAAGAGTAGAATTTACTGTACTAAAACTTACTGAGCCGAACTTACTGAGCCGAACTTACTGAGTAATAACACCGCGAGTTTCAGTGTTAGCAGCTGAGTCAGCTTTAGAGTTGAAGTCAGCGTTCGCTTTACCGTTATAAGCAGAAGTCGTATCTGAATCCATCTTAGAAGTACCACGTCCTTTAAAAGACATAGCGAAAGAGAATTCGCCTTCGCCGTCAGCAGAACCGTTACCTTTGTGTGCGCCGTTACCAGCAGTATCAGTTAAGCCGTTTCCGCCAAAGATACCGTTAGAAGCATTAGAGCCGTTACCCATGAAAGGCATGTCAAAAGCAGAAACAGTAGAAGAAGCGATTAAAAGTGCAGCAGCAGTGATGATAGTTTTCATAATAAATCTCCAATAATTAAGGTAAAAGTAAAAGTCTTTTGAGCCAGCTAAAAGCTTGGTCGCTCAAGATGAAAATAACCATATTAGAATAAACTAATATAGTCAAGAGCTAATATGAAATAACTATTGTAAATAGAGATAAAGTCTAAACAGATAGCTTTTTATACTTTATGCGCTGTGGTTGGTCAGCATTATGACCTAAGCGTTGTTTGCGGTTAGCTTCGTAATCAGAATAATTTCCTTCATACCAATACACTTGGCTATCGCCTTCAAAAGCCAATATGTGTGTTGCAATGCGATCTAAAAACCAACGGTCGTGTGAGACAACAACGGCACAGCCGGGGAAGTTTAGTATGGCCTCTTCTAATGCTCTCAGTGTTTCCACATCTAAATCATTGGTAGGCTCGTCGAGTAATAATAAGTTGCCGCCTGATTGGATTAATTTGGCTAAATGGACGCGGTTGCGTTCACCGCCCGATAAATTTTTGATGATTTTTTGTTGATCGGAGCCTTTAAAATTAAAGCGAGAAACGTAGGCGCGAGAGGACATCTCAAAATTACCAACTTTAATAAAGTCTAAGCCGTCCGATAATTCTTGCCAAACACTATTGTCGTCATTTAGCGACTCTCGTGATTGATCAACGTAAGCAATTTTGACTGTTTCACCTATCTTAATAGTGCCTTCATCGAGTTGCTCTTGGTCGGTAAAGACCTTGAATAAGGTAGATTTTCCTGCGCCATTAGGGCCAATAATGCCGACGATACCACCGCGAGGTAATTTGAAATTAAGGTCTTGATATAAGCATTTATCGCCGTAAGACTTTTTGCCGTTCTCAATTTCAATAACCACATCGCCGAGCCTAGGCCCTGGTGGGATATACAATTCATTGGTTTCAGCGCGCTTTTGGTTTTCACTGGATGATATTTCTTCAAAACGCTTTAAACGGGCTTTGCTTTTAGATTGACGACCTTTGGGGTTGGATCTGACCCATTCAAGTTCTGCTTGCATGGCTTTTAACCGTGCTTGCTCACCTTTGGATTCATGGCTTAGGCGGTTTTCTTTTTGCTCTAGCCACGAAGAGTAGTTACCTTCCCAAGGAATGCCTTGGCCGCGATCAAGTTCTAATATCCAGCCAGCGACATTATCTAAAAAATAACGATCGTGGGTCACTGCGACCACAGTGCCTTCAAACTCTTTAAGGAATCGCTCTAACCATGCCACTGATTCGGCATCTAAATGATTTGTAGGCTCGTCTAAAATAAGCATATCAGGGTTGGATAGTAATAAACGACACAGTGCGACACGGCGGCGCTCACCACCTGATAGATGTTCTACTTTGCTATCCCAAGGGGGTAATCTAAGCGCATCAGCCGCTATTTCTAGCTTGCGCTCAAGCTCCCAAGCGCCAGCGTCATCTATTTTTTCTTGTAGTGTGGCTTGTTTGGCTAATAAATCATTCATTTCGTCATCAGACATTGGTTCGCAAAACTTCATGCTGATGGCATTAAAGTCATCAAGCAAAGCTTTGGTTTCTGCCACTCCTTGCTCTACATTGCCTCGAACGTCTTTGCTTTCATCCAACTCAGGCTCTTGAGCCAAGTAACCTATTTTAATACCCGCTTGAGGGCGTGCTTCGCCAATAAAATCAGTGTCGATTCCAGCCATAATTCTCAGCAGGGTTGATTTTCCTGAGCCGTTGTAGCCTAAAACACCAATTTTAGCGCCGGGGAAAAAATTGAGGTTAATGTTTTTTAAAATTTCTTTTTTAGGAGGAACGATTTTACCCAAACCGTTCATAGTGAAAATATATTGAGCCATAATTTTATCGTTTTTTTAATAGAAAAATATAAGGTTATTATAATAAATTTAAAACATTTTAAGATGTTTCATCTATTATCATGATAACGATTTTAAAAATAAATATCCGCAATGGATTTAAAAAAAATACAGCAACTGAGTTATCAATTTGGCGCTAATGGTCATTACATTGAAGAGCTATATGCACAGTACTTAGACGATAAAAATAATGTTGATCCGCAGTGGCAAGACTGGTTTAAATCGCTCAAAAATGGTTCAGCTGAAACTGACCAAGATCACTTGGCGATTCAAAATAAGATTCGTAAGGCGGCTTTGGCTCGAGTAGAAAATTCAGCATCTAAAAATGAGGCTGATCAATATGCCTTAAAACAAGTATCTGTGTTGCAATTGATAAATGCCTATCGTTTTCGAGGGCATCAGTGCGCTAATTTAGACCCGTTAAAACTAAGCCCTCAAGAACGACCTGTGGAGCTGACCTTGCAAAACCACGATCTTTCAAAATCCGACTTAAAAACAGTCTTTAATGCCGGTTCTTTATTCGGCATTGAGCAGGGCACATTAAAAGAGATTATAGAGCGCTTAGAAAAAACATATTGTGGCTCGATTGGTTCAGAATATATGTACATTGCTGATACCAAGCAAAAGCGCTGGATTCAAAAGCGTTTAGAACCGTCATTAGCAACACCCGATTTTAAAGTTGGCCGTCGTCGTCGAATTTTAGAGCGAATTATTGCTGCTGAAAACTTAGAAAAATATTTACACACTCGCTATGTTGGGCAAAAACGCTTTTCATTAGAGGGCGCAGAAGCGCTTATTCCTGTGTTAGACCGCGTGATGCAACAAGCAGGCAAAAAAAATGTCAGAGAAGTTGTGATCGGCATGGCTCACCGAGGGCGTTTAAATGTACTGACTAATTTATTTGGTAAAATGCCGAATGATTTGTTCGATGAATTTGAAGGGAATGTGTCATGGAACAAAAAGTATAACTATGATGTGAAATACCACCAAGGATTTTCCTCTGATATTAATACGGTCACTGGGCCTATGCATATTGCGTTGGCTTTTAATCCCTCTCATCTAGAAATTGTAAACCCAGTGGTTGAAGGTTCTGTTAGGGCGCGTCAACATAGAACACCAGGTATGAGCAGTGAAAATGTAGTGCCTATTTTAGTGCATGGCGATGCGGCATTTGCGGGTCAAGGTGTGGTGATGGAAACGCTCAATATGTACAGCACACGCGGTTATCGTACGGGTGGAACAGTGCATATTATTGTGAATAATCAAATAGGCTTCACCACCAGCCATCCAAGCGATAATCGTTCGACATTTTACTGCACCGAAGTTGCACGAATGGTGCAAGCGCCTATTTTTCATGTTAATGGAGATGATCCTGAAGCCTGTGTGTATATTGCAGAGTTAGCGATGAATTTTCGCATGAAATATCAGCAAGATGTTATTATTGATATCATCTGTTATCGCCGTTACGGTCATAACGAAGCGGATGAACCTGCCGTTACGCAACCACTAATGTATGCTG
>CAZORZ010000053.1:6424-6993 GCA_964582255.1 uncultured Gammaproteobacteria bacterium
CGAATTGTAGAATTGCATGCGGCTGAACTGATTAAACAAAAGGTGCTTAATCAGCAACAAGTGGACGATATGATTAGTGATTACCGCCGTGCTTTAGATCAGGGTGGCGGAGTCGCTTTAAATGTCATTTCTGGCCTTGAAGAAAACTTGTCTCGACAGTGGCATGACTTTGATGAAGGGAGTGGTGAGCAACACAGGGATAAAAAAGCCACCAATGTGGCATTAAAAAGATTACATGAATTAGGCAAGAAGTTGTTAATCCTTCCAGATGATTTTTTATTGCATCATAGGGTGAAGAAAATCATGGATAATCGTCAGCTTATGTTGGCGCAAGAAGTTGAATGTGATTGGGGTTTTGCCGAAACCTTAGCTTATGCCACTTTGTTAGACCAAGGTTATGCGGTCAGAATTTCAGGTCAAGACAGCGAACGAGGTACATTTTTTCATCGCCATGCCGTTGTGCATCATCAGCATACGGGCAGGGCTTATGTCCCGTTAAAGCATATCAAAAAAGACCAGCCACGATTTGAGGTCATTAATTCATTGTTATCTGAAGAAGCCGTGCTCGG
>CAZORZ010000054.1:0-6944 GCA_964582255.1 uncultured Gammaproteobacteria bacterium
GATGAGAGCGCTTTCAGTCAAGAATAAATGACTGAAAGCGCTCATTTTTTTAAGTTATTGCTTATAAATCGCCTTCAGCACCTGCTGAGATGATTGAATAGATCTTATTTCTTACATCAACACCGTGCTTTTGTAAGTTTTTAGATAATGACGCATCACCTAAAGTTGAATCCATATTTAAAGTAATTAAATAACCTTTACCGTCTTTCTCTACTAAAGTGATGCGGCAAGGTAAGTAACCTGCGAAAGCCATATTTGCTTTTACCATTTCGCCTGCAATAGATGCATCACAAAATTGGAAGATTTCCATGCGCTCTGACTCGCCGCCATTTGATTTTATTTGATCAGATAGTGGTAAGTGGCCTACTAATTTAAAGTTCAAACCATTGGCACGCAATTTCATTGATTGAATCGCTTCATCAGAACCGACTTCTTCATCAATCGTACAACTGATCATGTTCATGCCAATATTTTCACATTGTTCTGATAGTTCAAATAGTTCTACTGCTTGTGACTGAGCACTAAAACCGAAAAGACACAGCGCGGAGATTAGTAATTTTTTCATTAAATTGTTTCCTCTGTAAAAGTAGTGTTGATACATTCCGCGAACACCCTAGAATGTATCCTTTATCATGTCAATTCATTATCCGCTATGTCTGAGCAATATCAACTCGTCGAATCACGCCTTTATAACCAACATGACAATGGCTCTGTTACCTGCAATGCCTGTCTATGGCGTTGTAAATTAGGCCACGGCCAACGCGGTTTTTGCCAAGCCTTGGTCAATCGCAATGGTACTTTGTATAATTTATCTTATGGCATTATTTCTGCTATAGATGTTGAGCTGATTGATATGAAGCCTGTTTATCATTATCAAAAGGGTAGCAAGGTGATGTCTATCGGTAGCTTTGGTTGTAATTTTCGCTGTAAAGGCTGTCATAATTTAGAAATTTCATGGGGTGTTGAGGCACTTGATGACTTAGCTAAGGGACAATCAACTAAAGCTTTTGTCACTCCTGAAGAATTAGTTGATGCTGCCCTGCGCCATGAGGTAAAAGGCATTGCCTTTACCTATTCAGAGCCTGCTGTGTGGTTAGAGTACGTGATTGATGTCGCTAAGGTCGCTCATGCAAAGGGTTTATTCACCGTGTATGTTTCAAACAGTTACATCACTGACGAAGCGCTGGAAATGGTTGCTCCTTATATTGATGTACTCTGCTCTGACGTTAAAAGTATGGCCGACGAGTTTTATCAAGACGTTTGTCCCACCAGTAATGTTAAAGAAGTTTTAGGCTCCATTAAAAAAGCTCAAGAACTGGGCATTCATGTTGAAACACGCACCAATGTTATTCCTACTAAAAATGACACGCTTGAAGAGCTTGGCGAAATTGCCCAGTGGATTAAAGATAACTTAGGTGCTGATAGTCCTTGGCACATTACTAAGTTTTTTCCTGCCTATGAGTTATCTCATATTCCACCCACACCTCACGCCATTATCGAGCAAGCGGCTGCACAAGCTAAAGCTATCGGCTTAACCAATGTGTATGCACACATTGATATCAGTTGCGATTGCGCGACCGAAAACATGCCTGTCAGCGCTTATTTGAATAAAGATGTTAACGCGGTAAATGAAGTGAATATATGCGCTGCTACCTGCTGTGGCGATGATGGCATTCTTTTAAAGAAATTTGAAAAGGAAGCGGGCATTTTATAGCGGTCTGCTTTTCAGTCGTCATCTCTATTTTCTATGGCATTAATTAATCGACTGTAGAGCATTTAAAATGCTGTATCCATCTTGTCGGCTTAGCTCATGTGAATGGCCTTGTAATATTCTCTGGGAAGCCCTTCGAATGGTGTTTACACTGTGCATGTCTTGGCTGTAACCTGGCACAATCACATCACCTAAACGCCCATTTTTAAAGCTACGCACCACTGAGAAATAATGGATGCTGGGGTGAGGCTGTCTATTTAAAGCATGCAACATATTGCCTGGATATTCGGGTAGTATGTCATAAAGCACGGGCGCTGATTTCTCTAACATTTGGAATTTTCCTCCCCCAAATACCCGCTTCATCCATCGGCTGATAATATTGCTATCAAGCTCTTGCATACCTAAACGCGCGAGGTCTGTGCCTAAGTGCGGCGATGCTATGGTAATTAATGCCTTCACTTGAAATTCGCCGTTTTTTACCAAAGATAATCTTGCCGTTAATCCGCCCAATGAATGCCCGACAATAATCACTTTATCATCAGGGTATACATCCGCTAAATGATGTAATGCCGCTGTCACCATATTGGCTTGATAACGTAACTGGACGGTTGACGACAATTGCAAATTAACAATTTTTTTCTGCGTTATTTTTTCAGGTGTTTGAAACGGCACAATGCCTTGCCGAGTTGCCATTAAATAATCTGTCTTTTGCCAACCGTGCTGCTCTAATACATCAATAATACCCGCACGCTGCCAGGTTGACATATCACTTTGAAAGCCATGAATTAATAACAAAATGTCTGCTTTTAAAGGATGGCTAAGGCTCAAAATAATTAAGCCAAAAACAATCAATAATCGTCTTTTCACTGATTGCATCATATATAATCTCAACTTTATGTGATTTATCTTTTATTCGAGTATGGCACAAAAAAACTTAATCAATATTGATCTGGAACAATTTCAGACAGAAGTCATCGAAGCCTCGCATCAGCAATGTGTTTTAGTCGATTTTTGGGCAGATTGGTGCTCACCTTGTATTATTCTTGCGCCTATATTAAAACAAATAGCCGAAGAATTTGAAGGCGAGATAAAAATTGCTAAATTAGAAGTTGATGACGGTCACAACATGAAATTAGCGGGGAAGTATAAAGTACGTGGCTTTCCGACTGTTATTTTGTTTAAACACGGTGAAGAGGTTAGTCGTTTTAGTAGCGCTCAAAGTGCCTCTTTTATACGACAATTCATCCAGCCACATCTATTTTAAAGCGGCAGTTTTGCCCGTTAGATCCCTGCAAAGGAGAACATCCACTGTGTACCTGTCTCCGCTCCCTTCGATGAAACCATAAAATTTTATAGTGCGTCTACTATAATAAATCATCACAATAGCTAGGACGCATGAACTAAACACATATACCTAAAAAACCGACCGTTTTGGCATAAAAGGTTTTACTAATTTTATTAACCTTGTATATGTCACTTTAAAACTCTCAATAATAGCTAATTCACTTGAATCCACTTAACTTAAGCGTAGAATTCTGCATTTTTAGGATTCAATGTAATGGCCTCAATCACTGTTTACAGCACCGGCACATGCCCTATTTGTGATAAGACAAAAGCATGTTTAAAAAAATGGAATATCCCCTACAATGAAGTGCGTTTAGACCAAGACCAGAGCGCGCACCGTGAATTTTCTAAAGCCACTAATGGCGCTCGCACAGTGCCGCAAATTATTATTGATGGAAAATGGATTGGCAGTTTCGCGGAGCTAACCGAGCTTCATATGGACGATGAATTAGATAAATACATGCAAAATAATTAAACCATTATGTCGGTTAGTGTCATCATCCCTGTTTTTGACCGAGCTGAAGAGTTAGTCAGAGCCGTTAACTCTGTTATAAATCAAACAACAGCCGTCAATGAAATCATCATCATTGATGATGGATCGAATGATGCAACGCCTTCGGTTATAAAAAAACTCCAACATGACAATCCTGTTTTAATAAAAAGCATCAAACAATACAACCAAGGTGTCAGTTCTGCACGTAATCGAGGCTTAAAGATCGCGCAAAGCGAATGGATTGCTTTTTTAGACTCTGATGATGAATGGCTGCCTAATAAAATATTCTCGTTTTACCAATATTTAGAGCATCAGCCCAATTGCCAATTTTTTCATTCTGATGAAATTTGGATTCGCAACGGGGTGCGCGTCAATGCGATGAAAAAACACCAAAAACGTGGCGGAATGATTTTTAACCATTGCTTACCACTGTGTGTCATTTCGCCTTCTGCGAGTATTATTCACCAGACAATTTTTAAGCAGGTTGGTCTATTTGATGAAGAGCTACCCGCTTGTGAAGATTACGATCTATGGCTAAGGATATGCCACCAATTCCCTGTCTATTACAGCGAAGAGATGTTAATTAGAAAATACGGTGGTCATGCCGATCAACTGTCTGCAAAATATTGGGGCATGGACCGATTTCGTATCACTGCCTTAAACAAGCTGTTAAAACAGAAACTATTAAATGAAAATGATGAAATGAGCGCTATTGCAATGTTGTGCAAAAAAACTAAAATTCTTTTAAAAGGTGCTAAAAAGCATAATAATGAAGCCATTATCCATAAATTTAGCCCTATCTTAGAAAAGTATCATTGTGTCTAAAGCCTTGTCTCAATTAAATCAATCACTCCTAGAGCAGCCTGTTACCAGCGCTGTTGTTTGTGCCTTACATTGTGAAGCAAAACCCCTAATTGACCGCCTAAAACTAAAAAAATTAAATGATATTAAGGTATTTTCGGTATATCAATCAGGTTCATTTTTTATTTTAATCAGCGGCATCGGCAAGCAAAACATGGTCGCCGCGGTTAATTGGTTGGCAGGCTTTTTAGCCAAACAAGCGCAACCATTATTTTGCTTAAACATCGGTGTAGCTGGACATAAAACAGCTGACATCGGTGAATTATATTGTGCCCATAAAATCAGCGATGACAGCTGTACTCAGAGCTATTACCCCACTAAATGGCTTAAACATAAGATTCCTCTAGCGCCCTTACTCACCGTGGCACAACAAGAAGAAACTTATCCCGAACAACAGCTCTATGACATGGAAGGCTATGCTTTTTATCAAGCTGCTACGCGCTTTTACAGCCAAGAATACGTGCAATGTTTAAAGGTCGTTGCCGATAATCAAACTCAAAAGGTCAGCCGAGATAAAGTCTTTATATCGGCATTAATCGAAAAACATTGCGCGACAATTGTCACTTTTATTCAACAGCATACCGCTCATATTGATGACACCTATCCTACGTTAACGAATGAAAAACTACCGCAACAGCTATTTCAACAACACCATTTTAGCCACAGCCAACAGCTACAGTTTAATAAAGACTATCAAGCAGCATTAACTCATCATATTGATTTGTCGGCATTAGATACGTCACCACAAACACAGTCAGCTCATATTTTAAAGCAGCTTAAACAGTTACTTAATCAGCACGCGGTGCAACTGTAATGGTCGACATTGTTTATGTAGAGCATGATGTGCGCGACCATCCTCGCACTCTGTCTATCCTCAAGCGGTTAAAAAACGCTAACGTCGTCGAAATAGAGCGATATAGCGAAGTATTTAACCCAAAAGCACAGAATTTTCGATTACAAAAAAATAACCCTGCGCTTATCATCGCAAAAAAACATAAGGGCTTTGTGTTACCGACACCCGATGGTTATAGCATTGGCAGCCAACATAACTACTATTTTTCGCACATGCTAAATTGCCTGTATGACTGTCGTTATTGTTTCTTACAAGGCATGTACCAATCGGCCAATTACCTGTTGTTTGTTAATTATGAAGATTTTTTTGATGAGATAAAACAGCTGGCTCAACGCACGCCAAATGAGGCCGTCTGGTTTTTTTCTGGTTATGATTGTGACAGCCTCGCGTATGAACCTGTCAGCCATTTTACCGAGTATGCCTTAAAAGCTTTAGAGAATATTGATAACGCCTATTTAGAATTGCGTACCAAAAGCACCCAAATTAGACAGCTGTTAAATTCGACTCCTAACCCTAGAGTTATCCCTGCATTTAGTTTCACCGAAGCACATAGCCATGAACAATTAGAAAATGGCGTGCCCAGCATCAGTAAACGTATTGCATCGATGAAAAAGTTAGAACAACATGGCTGGCAATTAGGCTTAAGGTTCGATCCTTTGGTTTATCACCCCAACTACCAACAAAATTTTAAGCAACTTTTAGCTGACATTTTCAGCCAACTTGATGCCTCTAAGATTCATTCAGTCTCATTAGGTGTATTTCGTTTACCGAAACAAACATTTAAAAAAATGCATGATCTCTACCCTCAAGAAAAGCTCTTTAATCAATCATTTGATATTAAAAATAATATGGTCAGTTATAATCAAAGCCGTGAAACGGACATGATTAATTTTTGCACCCAAGAAATTTTAAACTACATAACTGAAAAACAGTTTTTCCCCTGTCACTTTTAATTTATTCTTTGACCATGACATCAACAACCGACACAATTTTAATAACAGGCTCTAGCTCTGGTATTGGCGAAAAGTGCGCTGAAATGTGCCTGTCCAAGGGCTATAAAGTGATTGGTGTTGCGCGTGACTTTACAAAATCATCACTACAGCATGCAAACTACATAACTGTTAGTTGTGATTTAAACAAACCAGAGCAGATTGAAAGAACGATTAAATCAATCGTCAAAGAACATCAGCCGAATCATTTTTTACACAGTGCTGGTTTTGGCCGTTTTGGTTCTATCGAGCAGTTTTCTGCTTCTCAAATTCAACAACTGATTAATGTGAATCTAACCAGTGCGATTTTAATATGCCGATTGTTACTGCCTGCTTTTAGGCTGTATGAACAATCTAAAATGATGTTTATCGGCTCTGAATCGGCCTTAACTGCTGGAAAAAAAGGTGCTGTTTATTGTGCCAGTAAATACGGCTTACGCGGATTTGTACAGGCCTTACGTGAAGATTGTGCTGCCGATCACATCGGCGTTAGTTTAATAAACCCTGGCATGGTCGACAGCCCTTTTTTTAATGCACTCGATTTTCGCCCTGGCACAGATAAATCTCACTCGATTAAACCTTCAGATATCGCCCAAATCGTAATTTTTATCCTATCTTCATCACCACATTTTGTAATGGATGAAATTAATTGCTCTCCAGCCATAAAGAACATTGATTTTTCTAAAAAAGCAG
>CAZORZ010000055.1:0-6904 GCA_964582255.1 uncultured Gammaproteobacteria bacterium
AAATATTCTCGTTTATCACTAAAAGGTGATGAGACTGCTCGTGACAAAATGATTAATGTAATTTGCGCTTAGTGGTTAAGATTGCACGCCGATACATGAATCGCGGATTGCCACTTTTAGACTTAATTGAAGAAGGTAACTTAGGTTTAATCAGAGCGGTAGAAAAATTTGACCCAGAACGAGGGTTTCGCTTTTCAACCTATGCAACTTGGTGGATTAGACAAACTATTGAGCGTGGATTGATGAATCAAACACGCACTATTCGCTTACCTATTCATGTGGTAAAAGAGCTGAATACATATCTTAGAGCAGCTAGAACAATCACTCAAACCCAAAAGCATGAAGCGACAAGTGCAGAAATTGCTAAGCTACTCGATAAACCGTTAAAAGATGTCGAACGTATTTTAAAGCTTAAAGATCGAGTGGGCTCGGTAGACGTTCAGATGGGTGATGATACTGAGCGTTCATTATTAGACGTTATCCCTGATGAAGACGGTGTTAATCCAGAAACTTTTCTACAAGATAAAAATATTGCCCAGCACATAGACGTTTGGTTAGATGATCTTGAAAGTAAACAAAGAGAAGTTGTGTTAAGGCGTTTTGGCTTAAGAAACCATCACCGAGGTACTTTAGAAGAAGTGGGCATTGAGTTAGGTGTGACACGTGAACGCGTCAGACAGATTCAAATGGATGCTTTAAAGCGCTTGCGCCGAATTATGGAAAACAGTGGGTTTTCGAGAGAAAATATTCTGCAATAACTATTTCTAAGGTTATAGTGGTCAAGTTATTTTGGCCACAATTTAGCATTCAATTCAGTACTTTTTCTCTGCAATATTTGGCACTAAACCATCGTTATGTCGATGCGGTCTGACTTGACGACCATATCCAATAATATCAAAGGGTTCGTTGTTTTTAAAGGCTGACTATTTAATGTATGAATAATTTGTTAAAACAGGTGCCTCACCATTTAAACGAAATGGAAGAGACTTTAGTACAGCTTCAGCGCTAACCTCATCACTATAATTACCCATATATAATTCATACACATCTTTGCCTGCAATGTTGACAGTTCTAAAAGCTAAGATATCTGTTAAATAATGGTTATACCGAACGGCTAATTCAAAAATTTCTGCTTCTGAATCGGCTGTTACTGTTTTAATGGTGAAATGACTACCACTCTGTTGAGAGATCCACTGTTGACTATGCAGTACATTATCAATACCAATTTGACGATGAGGAGCGATATTAACCAGACGGTTATCTAAACTCACATTTTTATCATTAACAGTTTGTAGTTGTTGATTAAGCGTGACAATTTGAGATTCAAGTTGCGCGATACGATCAGAAGCCAAGCCGTCTTCAGTTTTTACATGCTGCGATAAACTGTTAATTTGTTGATTAACCTGTGCTGTTTGCTGAGTAGTCGCGGTGGCATCAGCTGCCCATTTGTAATCTTGAAAGAAATATAAGGCAATGACAGACACAATCACTAGCGTAATTAATGAGGCAGCTACTTTAAAGTGCAGGGTTTCAAGCTTACTTAATGCTAATAAAGCTATGTTGGTATTAGTTGTTTTCTCACGTAACACATCAATTTGAGCTTGTTGGATTTCATTTTCTTGTTTGATGCGGTAAAGCTCAATATCTAAGGTTTCAACAGAATCTTCAAGAGCGGTAGAACGTAACTCTAATGTTGCAGTTGCTTTAAATAGAATCTGCGTTTCATATGTAAGTTGTTTAGCTGTTTCATCCAGTTTAATTACACGCTTGTCTAGAGCCTCGTCAACTGATTGCAATAACAACATCTTTGCACTATGACTTTTAATTTTATCATCTGCCTTATTCATCTCAGACTTTAAAGAGGCTGTTTTATCATCGGTGCTTTTCGCTAAGGATTCAATTTCAGCGATAAGTTTAGCTTCAATGCTTGTCATTAAAGCCGAATTTTCTTTTATGCTTTTATAAAGTGCAGATGAGGTTTTTTTAGCTTGTTTAGCAAGGTTATTGGTGCGTTCTATTAATTCTTCTTGTGCAAAAGACAATTGAGCTGATTTTTTGTTAGATAGAGATTCAACAGAATCAATATGTTGATTTGTCGATTTTGAAGCATCTTCTAATAATAAAATCTTTTGTCGAATTTCATCAGAAAGGTTTTCTACATTTACCGTGATACCTTTAATCGATGTTGTAATTTTAGATGACTTAGTTTTTAAAGCACTGTATGACTTCTCGATATCGCCAAGCTGCTTATAAGTTTCAGAGACTTTGCCTGATAAATCAGATTGTTCAGTTTCTAACTTCGACACATTTTTAGTAATTGAAGCGTTGGTGCTATCTATGTCTTTATAAAGCTGTTTAATTTCAGACTCTACTTCTGTGATTTTATTTAGAGTTTCGTTAACAGTAGTTTCAATTACTTTATCATTATGATCAATTTTTGAAATTTCAGAATTCAGGTCTCGGGTTGATTTAGCCAAATCATCATGCACATCGTTCAATGATTTCTCTAATGCATTGATTTGATTTTTTACATTAAGCTGATCTTTTTTTGCGGCATCAGTTTTTAACTGGACTAAATTATTGTCCTTAGTAGGTTGAGCACTCATTCTCTATTTCTCAGTTTTAAATTAATATATAACTATATTAGCATAATCTAATATATAAAGGCTACAGATAATATAAAGTCTTTATGACTGAAACATCACTGTTTTATACTTTTATTTATTAATGATACCGTTACTTTAGAGACTTGATGTTTTAACTGTTTAATTAATGACTCATCAGCTAAGGCACTATATTTTACCTTTACATAAAGATTAATAGCGATTAACACACCATGAGGAATAGAAGGCTGCTCTTTTTTAAGTCTAATGGCATAGGCACTTGGACTCTCTGACAGCTTTATTGGGACACCTGCTTTACGGGTTTTATGTAACAGTTGTTGAAACAGCTGTTCGTAATAAATAAGATTCTTAGGTCGATTTCGATACCAACTGAATAAAGCATAACTCAGCGTGAAAAGGACCATAAGAACCACCAGTGCAATCACCATATCGGCCGCACTTTTTATTCCTAAGCCTAAATTTTTAAGGAATGAGCTTTGTTTAGTTTGGTTATAATTTAATACCCAGTTATTCCACTGATGTTGCATATTATCCCAATTAAATAAAAGCTTTCCAATAAATGCATTTTTTTGCTGAAACCTAAAGCTTGCAGTGCCATCTAATGCCGCGTCTAAACTTTTCTCAATTCTATCAGGAGAGACGGCTGCGGTGGGGTCAATGCGTTTCCATCCAATATCATCTAGCCAAACCTCAGTCCACGCATGAGCATCTGATTGACGCACGATAAGATAATTTCCTTCTTCATTTAGTTCGCCACCTTGGTAACCTGTGACGATACGTGTTGGAATTTCTGCTGCACGCATTAATAAGGCAAAGCTGCCAGCATAGTGTTCACAAAAACCGCGTTTGGAGGTAAATAGAAAATCATCAATGGGGTCTGAATTTAATAAAGGCGGTGACAGTGTATAAAAATAGGGCTCTGTGCTAAAACGCGCCAGTACAAAATCAATCAATTCTTGGTCATTATCAAATCTTTGTCGTAATTGTTGACCAAAAGCGATGGTTTTTGGGTTGATTGTGTCAGGGTATTCAGTATTTTGGATGAGGTATTTAAAATCATCCGTTAAACCATGCTTGGCTTTCGTCATACTGGTTAAGGTATATTTTTTTAAGTCATTAATGACTTTTATACTTTTTAATTCAAAGTCACGGCTCATAGTACTACTAATAATAGTATGCGTTGGCAGGTCTAAGGGCAGTAGCCATTGTTTGCCATTTGGCTCCATCGTAATGGTGTATTCATAAGCTATACCTGACGCCTCAAATTCTACAAGGCTTGGAGGTTTTCTAGTTTGCTGAAACCACGTTTCACCATTAAATCGTGACATCACAGGGCCACGCCAATAGAGTTCTCGTTGGGGCGGTATGGCTCCTTTAAAACTAACTCGAAATGCTATGCTATTGTCTTGAATTAAATTTGAGATTTTGCCCGGAGACATCGAATCACTTAAACCGGTTACACCGCCACGTTGTTCGGAGGTTAGCCCCCATAAAGGCCCAGGGACACGCGGCACAAGAATAAACAAAATAATCATCAACGGTAGCGCATAGCCAATGATGCTACCACTTATTTTAAAACGAATAAGCCATGTGAGTTTTTGATCGCGTTCATTCAGGCTAATCAACGCTGCCGTTAAAAAAAGTACCGTAAAAACCATGTAAATGGCAACAAACATACTTTGTGAAAATAAAAAATGAGTCACCACGAGAAAGTAGCTTAAGAACACAACAATTAGCGCATCCCGATGAGTTTTACTTTCTAACAGCTTAAAAGCAGCCATAACACTTAATAAGGCAAGACCTGCGTTACGTCCTGTTATGGTCCAAAATGTAGCAAATACAGCAATGCCACCGAACAAAACAAATGGCACGATAAGCCAACGAGGGATTTGTGGTACATAATTAGCGCTTTGAGCAATTCGCCATAACAGTGAAAACACCACAAAAACACTGACCCAAACAGGAAGATGTAAAAAGTGCCCTGCAATTGCAATAAAAAAGCCGAAGCAAACCACCAATATGGCCATTTGATCCGCTGTTTGTAAATGCATGGTTTTAATGGGATTGAAATTATTTGTTTGTGCTGAAGATGTTTTATTCAACATAAAAGATCCCCTGTCGTGTTTGTTGATAAGTCGCTAATGCCTTTAAACATTGCTCTTTATGAGCTTTGCCTATATTTTTGTTTATATGCACAAAAGGGGTTTTTAAGCCGTATTGTTGATTGCTGGCATCAGCTTTTAAAATGAGGGAGGTAATTTTAGAAATTTTCTCCTCAATAGAGCTAGCTTGAATATTATCCCAATCTAACCACAGTGAAGGTTGGCTTTGACCTTGATAAATTTTACTTAGAAATCCTCGGCCTTGCGCCACAGCCTTCCACGAAATATGTTTGAGAGACTCGCCTTGTTTATGCTCTCTTAGGCCTGCAAAGTCATCGCCATCTAAGCATTTAGTATGATTATTGCCGTCATCACTTATCTCTGCTATTTCAGAGTCCAAGCATGTTGCAATGGGCGTGGCATAAATCAACACAGGGTGTTCAAACTGCATCCAACCCCAACAATGGAAGAGGCCGGTAGGAAACCGCGTAAAAATGGTGATGCCATCTAACTGAAATATGCCGCGTTGATCTGTATTTAAATTTAGACTGATATTTTTTGTTTGCTGAGGGTTGATGGTGCAATAGCAAGGTGCTGACTGTTGATATTGTAAGCCTACAGCGTAATGTGCAAATGAATGGCTATGTTTGATTTGGAACATGAGCTCCAGTTGTTCACCATTAAACACAGTCTTGGGCTTTAATAACTTAATGTCTAAGTTAAGTAGGTTTTTATGGGTTTTCCATAAGCTCACAATGCCAATAGAGGTTAGTAAAAAGCTCAGTGCAAAAGACAAGCTATTTTGATAGTTAATAGCTGCTAAAAAAATAACCAATAATAAAAAGCTATACATAATGCCAAAACGGGTCGGTAAAATGTATAAGCGCCTATTATGCAAATGCACCGTGTTTGAGCATCGTGGATTACGTTTTTCCACCCATTGTTGCAATCTTTTTTTAAACATAAATAGCTATTTAAGGAATGGCTGTTTCTTCAAGTATTTTACTCAGAATACCAGCAGCGCCTTTGCTATTTTCTTCTAAAGGAATAAGCCTATGAGCCGCAATGGCATGAAACACCAATTTGACATCATCGGGTTCTACATAGTTTCGATAGTGTAAAAATGCCCAACTTTTACTGGCTTGAACAATGGCTAAGCCAGCACGAGGTGATAGGCCATAAATGAATAGATGTGATTGTCTGGTCGCATTAATTAAAGTTTGAACATATTTAACCAATGGTTCCGATACGTGAATTTTTTGACACACAGATTGAATTTCACGAACTAAATCACTGCTCATGACGGGCTTTATACTATGAATAAGCTCACGAGCACTGGCGCCTAAATAGAGGTTCATTTCAGCTTCTTGGTCTGGATAGCCAAGCTCAATACGCATCATAAAACGATCAAGCTGTGATTCAGGTAAAGGATAAGTGCCTGATTGATCTAAGGGGTTTTGAGTTGCCACCACATAAAAAGGCTCAGGCAGTTTATGGGTGTCTCCATCGACACTCACTTGATATTCTTCCATTGCCTCCAGTAAGGCGCTCTGTGTTTTTGGCGTGGTGCGATTAATTTCATCAGCCAATAAACATTGTGAAAATACAGCCCCTTTATGAAAGTTAAAATGTTGAGTTTGGCTGTCAAAAATAGACACGCCCAAAATATCAGCAGGTAATAAGTCACTGGTAAATTGAATGCGTTGAAAGTCTAAATCAAACACTCTAGCTAAGGCTAAAGCCATTGTGGTTTTGCCAACACCGGGAAGGTCTTCTATTAATAAATGGCCTTTGGCAAACAGACAACAAATAGCGAGATCTACTTGAACAGGCTTGCCAAGAATAATTTTATTGAGGGTTTTTCTCACATCATCAAGAGATTGACGATATGCTGAAATATTGATATCAGAAGGAGTGCTCATAAACAGGTGACCAGCGTAATAATTAGATAAGGTTAGTTTAGTCTATTTAAATTGAGTTCCTTTAATATTTACTAAATTTAAAATGTGCGAGGTGCACATTCTAAATAAGTCGATAGTTTTAAGACGCTGTTCCAGATTTCATTCCAACGGCTTTTAGAATCATCGCTAAGGGACAAAAACCAGTAAAGGCAGATTGAAAAAGATTAACGCCAATAAAAGCTGTCGCAAATAACCAATTAGGATCAACGTAATGTCC
>CAZORZ010000056.1:0-6853 GCA_964582255.1 uncultured Gammaproteobacteria bacterium
GCGCAAAACCTGCTTTTACAGATACTTTGTCGCCAAGTTTTCCTAAGTTTTCAATATTTTCGAGTAAAATAACGTTCATTATAGATTCCTCTATTTAAATTCTAAATTAATGTGCTTCAGGCTGTTCAATGCCTTTCCTAAAGTTAGTCCAATTATCAATAATTCCAATCACTGCTGTTAGTGCCACCACGTGTGGAAACACGAACATCAAAAAATAAAACAAGCCATTTAACAGGCCTTTCTTTTTCGACTGATTGATTCGCGCATGAACAACTGCCAAACCTTGAAATAAGAAGCCAGCACCAACCACTATAGCAACGGCTATTAACCAATCTACTTGTGCCAAAGCACTTGCCACAATGATAAGCGCACCAATTAGCGCACTGCTTGTGCCTAGCTTTATTTCGTAAAACTCTTTTTTATAACCGTCAGATTCAATCAATTTAGCTTGAAACCAACGTCCAATCATCAACGTCGCAATAAACGTCGTTACCATAGCAGCCATAAACATCAACACCATCCAATGAATCATCTGCTCCATAATCGGACGTAACGATTCAAATTGTGTGCTCTGCTCAGACTGACTAAACATTTGTTCAAGCATATTGCGCCAAAACTGGTCTAGGTCAGGCCATATTAAAAATTGCAGCATCACGGCAAAACTACCCATCACCATACTCACCACAATCACAAAACTAAATGACTGCGTTCGCCTTAATACTTCGGCCAAAACGACCATGGGTAGCCACTGCACTAAACCAATCATCAACCCTATTAACGGTGTTCCTGTGCTCACCCATGTCATCACACTCAGTGCCAACACCGATAAAACAACGACTCGCACACCTGATTTAAACCCTTGAGTTAAAATCAATAGGCTCACTATTGCGCCACTTAATAGCGACACAAATGGCAGGATTAACGAAAAAACAGCCAGTATGCCAACAACTGTGAAGGCATGAAACTGGCTTTTTAGCGCATGTCGTGCAATTGCAATCATAAAACTAGACCATTAATTATGCTCAGAGGTGTTCATTTTTCGAGTACTACGTGAAAAGGCGCAATATACAAACGTATTTTGAGCATGTTCTATGCCGTAATCGAAGAAACTCGGTTGTCTCTGAACTTAATTAACTAGCGGTAATGCTGATCGCAATATGGCAAAAGGGACAAAAAGCGTGCGCGCTTAATGGCTTCTGCTAATTGACGCTGATACTTTGCTTGAGTACCTGTCACACGACTGGGAATAATTTTTCCAGTTTCTGTGATGTATTCTTTTAATGTTTCTAAATCTTTATAATCAATAGCAATTGAATCATCACCAGAAAATTTACAAACTCTTTTACGACGAAAATAAGCTGACATGATTATGCATCCTCAGTTTTTGCTTCTGCTTTTTCAACAGGTGCGTCTTTTTTAGTTTCAGTAGGTGCTGCTGCTTTTGGCGCAGAATACTTACGGCTATTGCTTTCTTTCGCTGCTTCTTCTTTTTCTACAGACTCAAGCATCGCCGATTTAGCAGTGATGGCTTCTTTAGTGCTTAGTGTTAAATGACGAAGTAACGCATCGTTAAAACGAAAAGTTGATTCCAACTCGTCTAATGCTTCTTGAGAACACTCGATGTTAATTAAAACATAGTGTGCTTTATGAATTTTTTTGATTGGGAATTCTAGGTGACGACGTCCCCAGTTTTCTTGGCGATGAACTTTTCCGCCAGACTCGGTGATCATGCCGCAATAGCGTTCGATCATAGCTGGAACTTGTTCACTTTGGTCTGGATGAACCAGAAATACGATTTCGTAATGTCTCATATGCTCCTCATGGAATGAGATGCCCTCCGCATTGATTTAACTATGATCACGGCAGTAGAGCAAGGAGTTGACTTGGTATTTACCCACCAAGCGAAGGACGCGCGATATTACAGCAAGGCTTGCTAATATGCAATTTTAAGTTTGAACTTTTACATTAAGTGGGATTCATAAAGTATAATCCAAAAATTAGGTGGCCCACTGATGATCATTCGTTATAACAACACATTTCAACAGTTAGTTTTTTTTATTCTCGTGATTTTTACCCAATCTGCCTACTCGGATCAACTGAACGGTTTTGATATCAGCAAGTTAAACATTGATGCCAATGACATTCTAGGGGGTGGCCCTGCTAAAGACGGCATTCCTTCAATTGACCAACCTAAATTCATATCACCTTCTGACGTTGATTTTTTAAACGATGATGATTTGGTAATTTCTTATAGCCTTAATGGCATCACTAAGGCTTATCCCATTCGCATTTTAATTTGGCATGAAATCGTAAATGATTTTATTGCTGACCAAGCCATTACCGTAACCTACTGCCCTTTGTGCGGCACTGGCATGGTGTTTGATCGAAACATCAACAACACAATACGTTCATTTGGCGTTTCTGGCTTACTCTATTATTCTGACGTTTTAATGTATGACCGTGAAACACTGTCTTTATGGACTCAACTCGGCATGAAAGGCGTAAGTAAAGATGCCATAGGTTTAAACCTAAAATGGCTTGTTAGCACGCATATGACATGGAAATCATGGCGTGAAGCCTATCCACAAGGCAAGGTTCTTTCAACTGACACAGGATTTAATCGACTATACTCGTCTGCCGCCTATGCTGACTATTTTAAATCTGACAACACCATGTTTCCCGTGCCAAAATTTAGAACAGAGCTCCCTCAAAAGGATAAAATTTTAGGTGTCATCATTGATGGCCAAGCAAAAGCTTACCCCCTAAAAAAACTCGAAAAGGCGCTAACCGTTAAGGATATCGTCAATAATCAACACATTAAAATTCACTATAACAATCAAGCCATTACCGTGACCGACACACAAAATAACACCATTCCTTCTGTTGTCGCTTACTGGTTTGCATGGCAAAGTTTCTACCCAAACACCCTATTAGGCTTAAAGGATTAAAACGCAACTGTCTTTTAGACTTGATCTTCTGGTTATTTATTTGAATAATGTATGTGGTTAAAACAGACGCAGTTAAATTAATAACCGCGCCAATAACCACCAAAGGAGGATGGAGGATATGCTGAAGTGAGGCGAGGGGCGCCTACTGCATCAGCATATTATAATTATCTAATATAGGTAGTGTGCTGTCAATAACTTATTTCTATCATCTGTAAAAAAACATGAGAAAATTATCCTCTTTAGATCGGCTGCTTCAAGAAGTACAGCATGGCCTTAACACCTGCTTTACTCGCCCCTGCTCTTCACGCGATTATCCTGCACTAAACTCAAAGAGCCCCTCTCTCAATAAAGATGAAACAAACCACTCTGCTGCGCTTATGCGAATTAATAATGCGGGTGAGGTTGCAGCACAAGGTTTATACCGAGGACAGGCTCTTACTGCTAAAAGCAAAGTGGTTTCTGACAACATGATCATTGCTAGCATCGAAGAAAACGATCACTTAAATTGGTGTCAAACGCGCTTACAAGAGCTGCATGGACAGCGTAGTTTGCTTGACCCTTTATGGTATTTTGGCTCTTTTAAAATAGGCGCTATCGCTGGATTATTAGGTGATAAGTGGAGCTTGGGTTTTGTTGCTGAAACCGAAAAACAAGTCGGCCAGCATTTAGAAGAACATCTAAGCCAGTTACCAGAAAATGACCAACGATCTAAATTAGTGGTCACTCAAATGCAAACAGATGAACTGCAACATGCCCAATCTGCGATAAAAGCGGGTGCTGCACCATTACCTCAGGCAGTCCAACACGCTATGGCCCTGGTTAGTAAGGTGATGACGACAACCTCGCACCACATCTAATTGAGTGCCATCTGTGCGACCAAATAGTCGATAAACACTCTTATTTTTTCAGGCAAATACTGGCGACTGGGAAATAAGGCATAAGCATTGCGACAAGAGAGATGATAATCATCCAGCAGCGATATCAACTGACCATTTTCTAACTCGCCGCGCAGTAAAAATTGCGGCACAATACTAATGCCTAAACCTTCAACAGCCGCTTGCAACAAACTTTCACCATTGTTACTACTAAAATTTCCTTTAACTTTTACTGCTAGTTGTTGATTGTTTTTATCTTCAAAACTCCAAATATCACGGTATTTCAGGTTGCTGTATAACAGACAGTTGTGCTGACTTAAGTCTTTTGGCTGACATGGCAAGTCATGCTGTTTTAAATAGAGTGGCGACACCACAATAATTGCCTTCATGGGCTCTAATTTTCTCGCCACCACGTCTGAATCGACCAGTTCTCCAACACGAATCACAATATCGTAATCACCACTGTTCACATCGACAAAAGCATCATCATAATCACAATGTATTTCTATTTCAGGATGCTTTTTTAAAAATGAAACAATCATCGGATTGATTCGATATTTACCATACGACATCGGTAAGTTAATTTTTAACTGCCCCTTTATAGTTCCGCGCATGGCTTTGACATAATCATCAATGCGCGTCATTTCATGCATAATGCGCTGTTGATGGCTGTAGTAATAATGCCCTGCTTCAGTCAGAGCTACGCTGCGCGTATTGCGCGTTAATAAGCGCACACCTAATTGATCTTCTAACGCTTGCAATCGTTTACTCGCTGCGGCTGGCGAAATGGATTGTTCAATAGCGGCTGCACTTATACCTTGCTTATCGACGATACAAATAAAATTTTGTATTTGCTGAACACTACTCATAACGACCTCCTATTATTAACTTTAAGTTAACAATTATTACACTTTAATTCAATTCACAAATTTCATTAACAGATTACACTCTATCCATCCAGTCAAAGAACGCAGCAATGATTCACAACTCCAAGACACATTACGGTTTAATTAGCACTGCATTACATTGGTTTATGGCTATCGCTTTTATCAGTTTGTTTGCCTTAGGTTTTTATATGGTCGAATTAGATTATTACGACCCTTGGTATCATCGCGCACCTGACATTCATAAAGCCTCGGCTATTTTAATAGTTGGCCTTATGTTCTTGCGTTTGATCTGGAATCAAACGCAAATCAAACCCAATGCTATGGATGCAAAAACACTCAGCAATAAAGCTGCACATGGCGTACATCGCCTGTTTTATATACTTGTTTTAATGCTTTTTATCAGCGGCTATTTGATTTCAACCGCTAAAGGCAAGCCGATTGATGTGTTTGGTTTATTTGAGTTGGCGGCTATTTTTCCTGAAGACTCAAAACGAGCTGATTTTGTCGGTGACATTCATCAGTGGATTGCTTATTCATTTATTTTTATAGCGACATCTCATGCGGGTGCTGCTTTGTACCATCACTTTTATTTAAAGGATTCTGTTTTAAGCAGAATGCTCAAAATAAAATAATTTAACTCTCAAGGAGAACATCATGACATTATCCACACTTGCTCTATCTGCTGCATTACTCATAGGCTCAACCATAACTCATGCTGAAGAATACGTTATTGATAGTAAAGGCATGCACGCTTCGATCAATTTTAAAATCCAACACTTGGGTTATAGCTGGCTCACTGGCCGATTTAATACGTTTGACGGTCACTTTAATTACGATTCAAAAAACCCTTCGGCATCATCCATCGAAGTTAATATAGCGACCAACAGCATCGATTCAAATCATGCTGAACGTGACAAACACCTTAGAAGTGATGACTTTTTAAATGTTAAAGAATTCCCCAAAGCAGTCTTTAAAAGCACCTCTTATCAAGCCACTTCTGCAACAACAGGCATCATGAAAGGCACATTCACTTTGCATGGAAAAACCATGCCATTAAGCTTAGAAATCACTAAAATAGGTGAAGGAAAAGATCCATGGGGCGGTTACCGAGTAGGCTTTGAAGCCACTACCAGCTTTAATCGCTATGATTTTGGCATTGATAAAAATTTAGGCCCAAAATCAAACCGTGTTGATCTTAGCTTGCACATTGAAGGCGTCAAAAAATAATATTTTATCTTATTAAACGCACACAAAACCATAAGAGGAAAAAATGAGCACACCGATTGTAGCTGACAAAAAACCCACCGCTGTAGAACTGACCCAAGGGGAGGAATATTATTTTTGTACCTGTGGAAAATCATCTAATCAACCTTTTTGCGATGGTTCTCATGCAGGCACCGATTTTAAACCCCAAGCATTTACCGCAGAAAACAGCGAAACGGCTTATCTATGCCAATGCAAATACAGCAATAATCTACCGTTTTGTGACGGTGCTCATAAGCAATTTTCAGCTGATGATGTGGGTCAACCTGGCCCCGAGGCCAAAGCGGTTAGTGCTGATGGCATGCCACAAGCCAAAGCAACAACTGTTGAGCCTACGGTGGAATTCATTCATCAATTGGCACGAGATGGCTTAAGCAAAGTTGGGCATCATGGGCCTATGACGTCAATGGGTGTTCCTAGAAATGAATTACCACACTGGGATGACATTCAAATTTTAACCGCACAAATGCACACTAAACCATTACTTGAAGATAAGGCGGTCAATAGTCAGCTTATTATTGGTCCACAAACCAAAAAACCATTAATACTCGACATTCCATTATTTGTCTCTGATATGAGTTTTGGTGCCTTATCTGAAGAAGCTAAAATGTCATTAGCGAAAGGTGCTGAGCTTGCGGGTACGGGTATTTGTTCGGGTGAAGGCGGTATGCTGCCAGAAGAACAACAAGCCAATAGCCATTATTTCTATGAACTTGCCAGTGCTCAGTTTGGTTTTGACATGGATTTAATGCACCAAGTCCAAGCGTTTCATTTTAAGGGTGGTCAAGGTGCAAAAACAGGTACGGGCGGTCATTTACCGGGCAATAAAAATACCGGTAAAATCTCTAAAGTGCGCGGCATAGCAGAAGGACAACCCGCT
>CAZORZ010000057.1:0-6835 GCA_964582255.1 uncultured Gammaproteobacteria bacterium
AACTGATGTTTTTAGCAATAAAAAAATATCCTCTTATATTTATTTTTGCATTATTCACCACCGGATTTTTAACATTTCTAGGATTTTGGCAATATGATAAAGGGCAACAGCGAGAATTATCAGATAGATTGCATTTTGAGTCTTTTTCAAAACAACAAATATCTTTAAACGAATTGAAAAGTGATTCACAGCTAAGAGACGGAATAAGAATATCGGCAACAGGACGATTTGTTAAAGATATGGTTATATTTCACGATAACCGCTTAAATTATGGCAGATCTGGTTACCATGTGTTTTCAGTTTTTAGTTTGAATGATGATAAAGCAGTATTGATCAATCGTGGCTGGGTTAAAATGAATGTTGATCGACTAATTCTTCCAGAAGTTGTCACTTCTGACGAGTATGTAACGCTTCAAGGGGTCATTAGATTTCCTGTTAAGGGTGTGTTTACACTTGCAGAAGAAGAATTGAAAATGACTTTTCCACAGCGAGTGCAAACTATAGAGGTCACTAAGATCAAAGAGTCTACGCAATACCCTTTGCAAGAATATAGTATGTTATTAGACGCGAATGTAATTGGGGGGCATTTTGATCGAAATTGGGTGAATTTGTTACCTGGTAAGTATATGAGTGCAAATAAGCATTATGCTTATTCGTTGCAATGGTTTTCGTTGGCATTTATTGGACTAATTATTTTTATGGTGTTGATTATTAAGATGGCAAACAATGAACAAGAGTAGACTTAAATTAATGGCAGTATTAGCTGTATTTGTAGTGCCCATTATTTTTGCATTTTTATTACAACCGTTGAAAGAGGATTTTGTGGACGGTGACAGCTTAAGTCATGGAAAGCTAGTAACACCACAAGTCGAGCTTAAAGATTTAGCAAACGTCAGTAAGCTGAGGGGAAAATGGACTTTACTAGCATTTGCAGGTAAACACTGCGATGCCACTTGTTTAGATAACATGTATCGCATTAAACAAATACGCTTAACTCAAGGAGAGGGTAGTAAGCGTGTTGGAAGAATGTTAATAAGTGAAGGAAAGTTACCCGTAAAGGATCTTGAAAATTTGAATCCGTTTATAGGTACGCAATTTATACGTTTAGGAAGTAAACAATACGAAGAGCTCGTCACTCTGATGCAAAAAAGTATAGATAACGAGATCACAGATAACATTTATCTGATAGATCCTCTAGGCTATTATATGATGACATTTGACAATGACTTGGTCCCTAAAGGTATTATTAGGGACTTAAAACACTTGCTTAGAAACTCAAGAGTTGGATGAATTTATGAGTGTATTAACTGAAAACATAAGTGCTTATTATGAATTAACCAAGCCTAAAGTAGTGATGCTAATCATTTTTACTTCAATGGTCGGGATGTTTTTGGCGGTGCCAGGTGCAGTACCTTTGGACTTATTTATATTAGGTAATTTAGGCATTGCTTTAGCATCGGCAGGGGCCGCTGTGATGAATCATTTGGCCGATGAGGCCATAGATAATAAGATGGCTAGAACAAAGAATAGGCCTTTGCCTACAGGGCGTTTAAATAAAAAAAATGCATTAATCTTTGCGTTAACATTAAGCGTAGCATCAATGGTTATCTTAGTGGTATGGGTGAATACGCTAACAGCTATTTTTACGCTAATGTCTTTGGTGGGTTACGCCATTGTTTATACTCTGTATTTAAAGCGCGCAACACCACAAAATATCGTGATAGGTGGGGCAGCAGGAGCAGCACCGCCAGTATTAGGCTGGATGGCAATTACCGGAACTCTAGCGCCAGAAGCAATGCTTTTATTTTTGATAATTTTTACTTGGACACCGCCTCATTTTTGGGCATTGGCACTAAAGCGTAAAAATGAATATGCTGCTGCAGGCTTACCTATGATGCCAGTGACACACGGATCTGAATTCACCAAGAAACAGATTGTTTATTACACTATTTTAATGCTAATAGCTGCTCTGCTGCCATTTATTACCCAAATGAGTGGTTTAATCTATTTGGTAGGTAGCAGTGCGTTCGGCCTTGTATTTCTTAAGCATGTATTAGATTTAAAAAAGCAAGAAGACGATGAGAAGGCGATGAAAACATTCGGTTTTTCAATCACTTATTTAATGGCTGTGTTTTTCTTTTTGCTAGTTGATCATTATTTTTACTACGGAATATAATATGTCTGAAGAAGAAATTAGTGCCAAAGAAAAATGTACAGTTACGACATTTCAAGTGATGTTGAGTGTTATCGCAGCTGTATTGGGTGTGCAGAAAATCTCTACATTAAAGCGTGATTTTGAATGTGGTAAAGCCAGCCAATTTATTGTGGTAGCGTTGATCATGACAGTGGCATTTATTTTCTTTGTATATGGCTTGGTACAATTAGCATTTTGGTATTTTGGCGTGTAACAGAGTAAACGTGTTTTCTGTTAGGGGACACAGTTCTTTGAGCATAAAAAAGGCCGATTAAGTTCGGCCTTTTTTATGGATGAAATATAGATGAACTAAACGATAGATATCTGTTGTTTCATTTTATTAAATGCATTCTTTTCAATTTGACGAATACGTTCAGCAGATACGTTATAGGTAGCGGCTAACTTGTGCAGTGTTTCTTTGGAATCGTTTAGCCAACGCTTATGTACGATGTCTTTACTGCGTTCATCAAGTAGTTTTAGCGCAGATCTAAGCTGAGTTAAATTTTGATTATCGGCATCACTACTAATGGCTGTTGCTTCAGGAGATGCAGTCTGAGTCTCTAAAGTCAGAGAAGGTGAGTTAAACGCGACTTCATCATCATTATCATCAGATGATAGGTCAAAAGACATATCATACTTGTTAAGTCGATTTTCCATCTCCATGACATTTTTTGTTGAAACACCGAGTTGCTCGGCAACATGCTCAACTTCATGTTTTTTAAACCAGCCTAAACGCTTTTTATAGCTGCGTAATTTAAAGAATAACTTACGCTGTTCTTTGGTTGTAGCAACCTTAACGATTTTCCAATTTTTAATGATGAATTCGTGTATTTCCGCTTTAATCCAATGCACGGCAAATGACACTAAACGAACGCCAACTTCGGGGTCAAAACGCTTAACCGCTTTCATTAGGCCAATATTGCCTTCCTGAATTAAGTCTGCGATTGCAAGACCATAACCATTATAGTTATTAGCAACTTTAATAACGAATCTAAGATGAGGTAGAATTAATTTTTGCGCAGCTATTGGGTTTTCGTTATCGCGTAAATCGGTCGCGAGGGAATATTCCTCTTCTTTTGTAAGGACGGGTATTTTATATACGGCTTGAATATAAGCTTCTAATGTACCAACGGCGGATAATGTCGGTAATTGATTAAAGGATGTAACTAATGCTGTACTCATAATAACCTCAAAATTTCAATAGTGCCCTAAAAGTTTAGCACTCTTAGTTGTAGAGTGCTAACTATTAGTCTATAAGGAGATACTAAAGTTCAAGGTTTAATTGTGAATCGCATCGTGTTGGCGTTTTATATTGATTAATACTTTGATACGATCAAGAAGGTCAGCTTCAGAGAAGGGTTTTGTTAAAAAGTCATTGGTTCCTGCGCCAAAAATACCTGTGAAATCGGTCTTTTCATCTTCGTCAGGCTCCATAGTGAGCAGTAATATGGGTAGGGTTAGATAGTCGAGCCCATAGTCATTACGTACAGTTTTAACTAAATCATAGCCAATAATTGTGCCTGTTAACAATATATCAGTGATTAGGATGTCATAGGTGCACAAACCATGAGTATCTATATCATCCTTTATGAATGCTAAGCCTTGTTCTGAAGATTTAAAGTGTTTGTAATGGAAACCCTGGTTATTTAGAATTGATGAGGTGATAGCTGCAGATGTTGCGCTATTATCGACATAAATAATACGCGCGGTACTGAGATCAGATTTTTGTAAAAAGTTAGAGATAAAAGAAACAAGAGACTTATGACCATCAGCCTGATCAAAATAAGCCGTTACTGCTTTTGTTTCATCCATATTAAATTCATGTATGAGTTCGTTATCGTTATTGCTTGAAACAACAAAAATAGCGGTGTCTTTATTTTTTGAGGTAGCGCGAATTTTTTCGATTAATTGATAGCCATTCATGTCAATCAGGTCAATGCCTGTGGTAATAATATCAAATTCATAACGTGTTGCTGCGGTAATCGCTTCTTTGGCAGATCCACAGGCAATGATTTCAATATTGTCTAATTCAGCTTTAAGTTTTTTAAATAATATGGTGCGAGCAACATCAGAATTATCGATGATTAATATTCTATTTCGGTCATTCATATTTTAACAATCCTAAATATTTGTATTGTGTTAGCTGGGTTCAATTTCATTTAAATGTTTAGTGACGGCTATCCAAGATCCGATTAAGCCGAGTGTGGTACTTGAGGCAATAAGTAATATAAATTCTGAGAAGGTAAAAGTGATTAGCTCTATATTGGTTTGGTAAGAAAGACTCAAGTCTTGAATCGGACCAGAAAGAAGCAGTGAACTAAAGAGTACGATAATCCACGATAATAGACCGCCCAAAAGCCCATACCAAATACCACCGTATAAAAATGGCCGTCTGATATAGGCATCAGTTGCACCAACAAGTTTAATTACCGTTATTTCTTTGGCACGATTTTGGATGTCGAGACGTATGGTATTGCCCACAATTAATAAAACGGCGAAACCAAAAAGCAGTGTAATGATAATAATTGCGCGCTCGATTATAGTAAGTATAGAAAATAAACGGTTGATCCATTCAGTGTCCATTTTTGCAGTTTTGACTAATTTGAGAGCATCTAATTTAGATAGTAAAGTTTTGATTGCGAGGGTGTCAGCCTCAGCCGAAGGCTGAATAATCAGAGAATGAGGTAGTGGATTTGTATCGAGTTGAGAAATACTGTCGGCCAGTCCAGACGAATTTTTAAAAGCGGCTAAAGCTTGTTTTTTAGATAAAAACTCAATATTAGAAATATTATCAAAAGACGATAGGTCTTTTTTTAATGAGAGAGCTTCTTTTTCACTGGCTTGTAAATCAAGGTATAAAGTGATTTGCGTGCTTGAGCGCACATCGCCAGAAAGACTTTTAACATTCTTTAAAAATAAGTAAAAACTACTGGGGAGAGACAAAGTAATGGCAATGACGGCAATGGTCATTAACGTGGCAGCAGGGCTTTTATAAAGCTTGCCTAAGCTGAATAAAATAGATTGTAAATGATGCAATGACCAGGCAGATATTTTGCTGCTAAATTGTGGTGCGAGAGCACGTGTATTTAAACTCATAAAGAATTCTCCAAATCATTATGGATAATTCGGCCATTATTTAGTGTGACAACAGGTTTTTGTAGCTCATGTATTAAGTTTAAATCGTGGCTGGCAATTAAAACAGAGACACCCACTTGTTGGAATTCGATGAAAATCTGCATAATTTCACGTGATAAAACGGGGTCTAAATTACCCGTTGGTTCATCAGCGAGTAAAAGTAAAGGTTTATGCACAACAGCCCGTGCAATGCCAACGCGCTGTTGTTCACCTCCTGATAAGGTGATTGGCATGGCTTTACTTTTATTTAAGAGTCCTACCTTATCTAAAGCCGCTAAAACACGGGATCTAATTTCCTGAGGTCGATAGCCATGAATATTAAGTGGTAAGGCGACATTATCGAATACAGAGCGATCATAAAGCAGTTGATGGTCTTGAAAAATAATACCAATGTGACGTCTTAAGAAGGGAATGCGATGCCTTGGCAGTGTATTTAAGTTGATTTTATTAAGTAGCGCTTGACCTCGTGTCGGCTTTTCGATGAGAGCAATTATTTTTAATAAGGTGCTTTTTCCAGCACCAGAGTGGCCAGTTAAAAAAGCAATTTGCCCAGCATCTAAATGAAAATTAACGGCACTGAGGGCATCTTGCCCACCAGCATAGCGTTTGGTCACATTATGGAAATGAATCATATGCTCAGGAGCTCCTTTATTTATGCCGTATCTTGATCAAACAAGGCATTGACAAACTCTTCGGCATTAAAGGGCCGCAAATCATCTGCTGTTTCGCCAACGCCAATAAAACGTATCGGTAATTTCATTTTCTCAGCAATAGAAAATACAATGCCACCCTTTGCAGTGCCATCAAGCTTGGTCAGGGTAATGCCATTAATGCCGATATGCTTATGAAATTCACGAGCCTGTGATAGCGCATTTTGACCAGTACCTGCATCCAGTACAAGCATTGTTTCGTGAGGGGCATTGACATCAATTTTGGCTAAAACTCGTTTGATTTTTGCCAATTCGTCCATTAAATTGCCTTGAGTGTGTAAGCGACCAGCGGTGTCTGCAATTAAAACGCTAATGTTCTTAGACTTAGCAGATTGCAAGGCATCAAAAATTACCGAAGCTGAATCCGCACCAGAGCCTTGGCTGATAACAGGTATATCGAGTCGTTCTCCCCAAACTTGAAGTTGTTCAACAGCGGCAGCTCTAAATGTATCGCCGGCAGCCAGCATGACACTGAGGCCTTGTTGTTGGAATTTTTGCGCGAGCTTACCTATCGTCGTGGTTTTTCCAGCCCCATTAATACCAATCATTAAAATAACAAAAGTGCTGTCTTGCTTGGGTATAGATAGGGGGTGAGCGCAGGGCTCTAATATATCCTGTAAGGTGTTTTTAAATAGTTGCTCAGGTGTTTGATCTTTAGATAACTTGGCTTGAGTCAGTTGTTGGGTGATTTTAGTCGTGACATCTATGCCGACATCAGAGGTGAGTAAAATATCTTCAAGCTCTTCAATGCTATTGTCATCCAGTTTTTTGCTTAAAACATGACTGATATTGCTTG
>CAZORZ010000058.1:0-6831 GCA_964582255.1 uncultured Gammaproteobacteria bacterium
GACCAAGATAACCACAGGAATAACAATCGCGACCACTAATGCTGGTTCCCAACGAAAACTCAAAGCCATCCAAATTAATACCACAACAATAGCTGTGGCAATAAATAACTTACCAATCAGTGAGTTAACCTTGTTTTCTGCTGATTTACCATAATCTCTAGTAACAGAAACATTAATGTTATCAGGAATAATCGTCCCTTTTAATGTTTCGATTTTGTCGATGATATCTTGTGAGACCTTTACTCCATTACTGCCTTTCTTTTTTGCTATGGCTATAGTCACAGCCGATGCGTTATAGGCAACTTCAGCATCAGGATCACTATTAATCGGCGAGGTAAAATAAGAGACAAAACTATTAGTATCCGCAGGGCCAGCTACCACATTGGCGACATCCCTGACATAAACGGGGGAACCCTGGTTAATACTAATGACCAAATTTTTAATATCAGCAGCATTTTTTAAAAAAGCTCCTGTATAAACTTTAAATGAATGGTCATTACGCTCAATACTGCCCACACCTAATTCACTATTGGCAGTACGAATGGTATTCGCTAATTGATCCAAAGTAATTTCAAAGCCAGATAGCTTTTCTGGTAGCACTTCAATATTAATTTGATCTGAGCGGCCACCCACTACAAAACCTTGACTGGTGTTTGCCACCGTACTCATGCGTTGCAACACGTCAAGACCGACCAAACGCAGCACTGAATCATCAACTTCGTTGGACCAAAGTGTAAACGTCACTGTTGGCACGTCATCAACACCTTTTGGCTTCACTAAAGGCGCATCCACACCCGGTGGGATAACATCTTGGTTTGAGGCGATTTTGTCGTAAACTTTAACTAAAGAGTTCTCTAGTTCTTCGCCCACTTCAAACTGAACCGTCACGATACCTTGGCCGCGCATTGATGCTGAATATACATGCTCAACACCATTAATTTCACCCAGTATTCTCTGCAATGGCTCGATCGCTAATGTTGAAACTCGGTCTGCTGTTGCGCCTGGGTAATTAATAAAAACATCGACCATCGGCACTGAAATTTGTGGATCTTCCTGACGCGGGGTTAACACAACACCCATTAAACCCACTGCAAAACATGCCACTAACAACAGCGGTGTTAATGGAGAGTGGATAAAGGTTTTAGCTAACCAACCGGCAAGACCTAAAGACTCCTTTTCAGGAGGTTCAGTTGGGCTCATATCTGGCTCAACAGGCATATCTAGATCGGAATTATTTGTATTATCAGACATAATGTTTCATTACTTTAACTTTGTGGGTCTTAACTTTAGGAATTAGCACTGCTTATTCAATATCTGCTTTTACAGCTGGCTTTTCATCCTCAAACGGCATCCAACCCGAACGAATATCTTTTGGTGGATTACTGATTATTTTCTCTCCAGGCTTTATTCCCGACAAAACAGTTACTCTATATTCATCAAAATCTTGACCCACACGAATCAACTTCATTTTAGCGACGTTTTTATCATTTAAAACAAAAACACTAGGCAAGCTACCACGGTATAAAACTGCATCTTTTGGTATAACGGGAACTGCTATTTTTTGAGCAGTCTTATCTTCAATAGTCACTTCGGCATATAAACCAGGGCCACCAGGAGTGCCTTCAGGCAAATCAAACTTAACTGTAACAGTGTGCTTTTGCTGATTAGCAACTGGAAATATTTGCGCTACCTTAGCTTTGGTATAGGTATTATTAATATCTAACTTAACATCTACCAAACTCCCTTTCGTGAGACTAATTATTAATCGCGCAGGAATTTCAGCTTGTATACGTAAAAACTTTGTATGAGCAAATTTCACTAATGGTGTTCCAGGTTGAACCGTATCGCCTTCTTCAACCATTTTTTGCGTCAATTTGCCATCAAATGGCGCAATTGAACGCGCATCACGCAGCTTGGCATCTATCTCTTCAAGACCTGAACGCGCCTGCAAAACGGCAGATTCAGCTTGATTAACTTTAGAACCAGAAGAATATAAGTCCGCTTGCCGCTCAACATCTGGATCGCCTAAACCAACCATGCTACCCGCATTACGAGTGAATAGATTGTCAAACAACGAAGGTAAGCCCATACCTGGCATTTGCCCTACGCTTTTACTGCGCGGCGAAATAAGTTCTCTAGAGTATTGTACACGTGCATTTCTCAAACTCGCCTCAGCATTTGCTAATTGAGCCAATGCGGATCTCCGTTTAGCCACCAAATTATCATCATTAATAGAAAGAAGTAGGCTGTGTTTTTGAAATGCATCACCTTCAGAACCTGCGATATATTGAATACGACCTGGCACTTGAGCGGACAAGGTCACTTCCTTATACGGTATTACTGTCCCACCAATTTTTATCTTACTTCCAGAAACAGCCTCATCAACTGTTAATATTTGCCAAGCATGACTGCTTATGGAAAACACACTGGCAAATAATGCGATAACAAAACCTTGTTTTATCTGTTTAACTTTCATAACTGATACTCTAAATGAGACATTAATTTAAATCGAATTCGAAGAATTAATAGGTAAATCTTATTAAACATAAACGACCTTTACCTAAAAATTTAGATCGCGGATATTAGCAGAATTGAGTAACAATTCATATTATTCAAAGGGAAAAACCTGAAAGTTTTCAGGCTGCACAACGTCTGTGAATATATAAAATTTATGCACTATTTTGAGCTTTAATAATGGTTTCGGCGATTAAAATATCCTGAGGATAGGTGATTTTAATATTATCAGAACGACCCATGACGATTTTAGGTTTCAATCCGATATATTCGACAGCAGAAACATCGTCGGTTATCAGCGCATTTTTTTTAATGACCTCAGATAACGCTCGATATATTAAATCCAGTGGAAACATTTGGGGAGTAAACGCCCTCCATAAAGCATCACGATCAACTGTGGCAATACATTGTTGCTCTTCATTAGATTTTTTTAAGGTATCTGCAACGGGATGCGCTAAAAACAAACCCTCCAACTCAGCCTCAGATTGAACAATCAATTTTTCTAAATCACACAAAGTGACGCAAGGTCTAACTGCATCATGAATCATTACCCACGTATTTGCATGACCGGTAATCTCCTTTAGCTTTTTAAGGCCATTAAAAACAGATCCTGAACGCTCTGATGCACCCACAGCCGTTAAAACAGATTTATCATGTTGATAATTTAGTGCTTGCCAAAAGTCATCTTGCTCACTTATAACAACAATTGCTCCCCTGACATGTTCACAGCTTAACAATCGGTCTAAAGTTATTTCAATAACAGTTTTATGTTGAAAAGGAAGATATTGTTTCGGCACAGCAGAACCCATTCGAGAGCCAATGCCTGAGGCGGGTATAAGCACCCATATTTGTTGCTGTTGGGTACTCACTGTGGATTAGATTTTTTGTTGCTATTTTTTTTAGGCTCTACAATTTGAAAAAATGTTTCATCCTTTTTTATCATGCCTAAATCCTTACGCGCAATTTCTTCAAGTGCTACTGTGCCCGATTGTAATTCTATCACTCGAGTCTCTAACTTTTCATTACGTTTCGTTAGATTCTCAACGACTTTTTTTTCACGCTGTAACTCTGCCTTTAGTTGCACCACCTCAGATAAGCTGCCATCACCTACCCATAAACGGTATTGCAGCCCTATTAACATGAATAACAGGACTGCAATGGCTAATTTCATTTCAAATTAAATGTTTTTAAAAACGGAGGTTCCTGGGTAAACCGCTTTAGCACCTAATTGCTCTTCTATACGCAATAATTGGTTGTACTTAGCCACACGGTCAGAGCGTGATAACGAGCCTGTTTTAATTTGCCCAGCTCCTGTTGCAACTGCCAAATCAGCGATGGTTACATCTTCAGTTTCACCCGAACGATGAGAAACAACCGCTGTATAATCAGCATTATGTGCCATTTTAATGGCATCTAAAGTTTCAGTTAAGGTGCCAATTTGATTAAACTTTATCAAAATAGAGTTGGCAATATTTTGATCTATGCCACGTTTCAAAATTTCAGTGTTGGTGACAAATAAATCATCGCCGACTAATTGCACTTTATGACCTAATTTTTCAGTCATATAAGCCCAACCTTCCCAGTCGTTTTCATCCAATCCATCTTCTATGGAGACGATTGGATACTGATCAACCCATCCCGCTAGATAATCAGTAAATTCATTTGATGAGAATTTTTTATTTTCAGACTTAAGGTTATAAATATCCCCTTCATGAAATTCAGAACTGGCACAATCTAAGCCTAAAAATATATCTTTACCAGCACTTAAACCGGCTTTATGAATGGCTTCTAAGATCACCTAAATGGCTTCTTCGTTTGATGATAAATCAGGAGCAAAGCCACCTTCATCACCCACTGCGGTATTCATTCCCTTAGCCGATAAAACTGATTTTAATGAATGAAAGATTTCTGCACCGTAACGTAATGCTTCAGTGAAATTGGGTGCGCCCGCAGGAATGACCATAAATTCTTGTAAATCAACGCTGTTATCCGCATGCTCACCACCATTGATGATATTCATCATCGGCACTGGTAAGATATGACTTTCGCTATTTAGCGATTTATACAACGGAAGTCCTGCTTGCTTAGCCGCTGCCTTAGCGGTTGCCAAAGACACAGCCAATAAAGCATTAGCACCCAGTTTACTTTTATTATGAGTACCATCTAAGGCGATCATTGCATCATCTAAGCCGCGCTGATCATTACAATCACGCCCATTAACAACACCTTGCAATTCATTATTAACATGAGAGACGGCTTTTAATACGCCCTTACCCAAATACTTTGATTTATCACCATCACGCAGTTCGATAGCCTCTCTCTCGCCAGTAGATGCACCAGAAGGTGCTGCGGCTCTGCCCACGACACCTGATTCTAAAATAACTTCAGCTTCAACCGTTGGATTGCCTCTTGAGTCGATAATTTGTCTTCCAATTACTTGGCTAATTGCGGTCATGTTAACTCCAAAAATTTAATATATTCATTAAAGCTGCAGTTCATGCAACTCTTGCTGTTTTACCGTTTCGTCTAATGTTTTTAGCACATTTAACAAAGATTTCATTTTATCTAATGGCCATGCATTCGGACCATCGCTTAAAGCCTTAGAGGGATCTGGGTGTGTTTCCATAAATAAGCCCGATATGCCTGCTGCAATAGCTGCTCGAGCTAGTACTGGCACAAACTCTCTTTGTCCACCTGATGTAGTACCTTGTCCGCCGGGTAATTGCACTGAATGAGTACCATCAAACACCACTGGGCAGCCTGTATCGCGCATTACGGAAAGTGAACGCATGTCTGACACTAAATTATTGTAACCAAAGCTTGCGCCACGCTCGCACATCATAATATTCTCATTTCCAGCTTCTCGGGCTTTATCAGCCACATTTTTCATATCCCAAGGTGACATAAATTGCCCCTTTTTGATATTTACTGGTAAACCCTGTTTGGCGACGTTTTGAATAAAATTAGTCTGCCTGCATAAAAATGCTGGCGTTTGCAACACATCCACAACTTCACTTACCATCTCTAATGGAGTGTCTTCATGCACATCAGTAATGATTGGCACGCCAAGCTCTGCTTTAACTTTTTGTAAAATACGCAGACCTTCTTCGATACCAGGGCCACGATAACTGGATGTGCTGGAACGGTTAGCCTTATCGAAAGATGATTTATAGACAAAAGGTATGCCTAATTCATCTGTCATTTTCTTCAGCGCTTCGGCTGTACTTAAAGCCAGTGCTTCTGACTCAATGACGCAAGGCCCTGCCAATAGAAAAAAGGGTTTATCTAAACCAATTTCGAAACCACAAAGTTGCAATTTAAGCTTCCTTTTCTTGTTGTGTAACAGCAGCAGTTACAAAATGATTAAATAACTGATGACCTAAACGCGGTGTCGACGTAAATTCAGGATGGAATTGACACGCAACAAACCAAGGGTGGTTTTCAACTTCTACAATTTCTACCAATTCATTATCAACTGATAAGCCACTAATCACTAATCCTGCTTGCTGTAGGTCTTCTAAATAAGTATTGTTAAATTCATAACGATGGCGATGTCGTTCTGTAATGGTTTCAGCATCGTAAGCTTTTTGCGAATGAGTGCCAGGGACTAATTTACAGGTTTGACCACCTAGACGCATGGTGCCACCTAAATCATCACTCGCAGAGCGCGTTTCTGTCTTGCCATCTTCATTTTTCCATTCAGTAATTAAACCAATCACTGGATGGGGTGTTTTAGGGTTAAACTCAGTACTGTGAGCACTGCTGAGACCGAGAACATTACGCGCATACTCAATAACAGCGACTTGCATTCCCAAACAAATACCTAGGTATGGCACTTTATATTCACGAGCATATTGTACTGCTCTTATTTTCCCTTCAACACCTCGACTACCAAAACCGCCAGGCACAAGAATAGCATCTAGCCCAGTAAGGCAAGCAGTGCCATCTTGTTCAATATCATCTGGATCTATTTTAATGACATTTACTTTTGTATTCGTATGAATACCCGCATGCACTAATGATTCATTTAGCGATTTATAAGCATCTGAATGATCAACATACTTACCCACAAAACCCACACTGATGGTATGTTGCGGAGTATTTAACGCAGCAACAATTTCATCCCAATCTGATAAATCTGGCTCTGGAACATCTAACCCTAGTTTTTCAACAACTATTTTATCTAGGCCTTGCTCATGTAATTCACGTGGGATTTTATAGATATGATCGACATCGACACCTGAAATAACCGATGTAATTTCAACATTAGTGAATAAAGCAATTTTTTTACGCTCATCGTCAGGTAAAAGGCGATCG
>CAZORZ010000059.1:0-1180 GCA_964582255.1 uncultured Gammaproteobacteria bacterium
TGAGCTATGCCATGTTTTGTCGCTCGTTCTAGGCCATAGGCATTAGGCTTATTGGAGACAACGCATTGTATCTTCGCATCTAAATAGCCCATATCAATCTGATCAATAATCGCTTGAAGATTACTGCCGTTACCCGAAATAAGAACGACGATAGAAAAGACTGGCATGTGTTAAAAAATCGAGTGGCTAAACAAGACTAGCTGATAACGACACTGGGGTCTTTATCGTCAGATTGACTAATAGAGCCAATCGTCCAAGCCGTTTCACCCAACTGCTTTAATTGATCCAAGGTCTTTTGAGTGTCTTCTTCATTCACACACAGCACCATACCGACGCCACAGTTAAAGGTGCGGTACATTTCTTCATCAGTGACATTGCCAGAGTGTTGAAGCCATTCAAACACGGCAGGTAATTGCCAGCTGGATATATTAAGATCAGCTTGGGTATTGTTTGGTAGCACTCTTGGTATGTTTTCAAGTAAGCCGCCGCCAGTGATATGAGCAATGGCTGAAATATCAATTTTATCAGCTAGGGCTAAAATTGTTTTGGTATAGATGGTGGTTGGTGCAATTAAGGCCTGTGCCAGAGTGGTATCACCACAAGGGCTGCTTAAATCGGCGTCAACATGTTTAATAATGTTACGAATGAGTGAATAACCATTGGAATGTGGGCCACTTGAGGCAATGGCAATTAAGTTGTCGCCAGCTTTAACCTGTGATCCATCAATCATTTTGTCTTTATCAACGATGCCGACACAAAAACCAGCTAAGTCAAAATCATCTTGTTGGTAGATGCCAGGCATTTCTGCTGTTTCACCACCGATTAAAGCACAGCCGGCTAATTTACAGCCTTCAGCGATACCCGTGATAACTTGCGTAGCGACGTCTAAGCTTAGTTTGCCAGTCGCGTAATAATCTAAAAAGAACAGCGCTTCAGCACCCATCACCGCAATATCGTTAGCGCACATGGCGACAAGATCGATGCCAATACCATCATATTCTTTTAACTCAATGGCTAGCTTTAATTTAGTGCCAACGCCATCAGTGCCAGAGACTAATAATGGGTTTTTATAGCGATCGAGTGGTAACTCAAATAAACCACCAAAACCGCCAATGCTGCCAACACAGCCTTGGCGATGAGTTGATTTAATAGCAGGCTTAATGCGTTGCACAAGTTCATT
>CAZORZ010000059.1:1190-6831 GCA_964582255.1 uncultured Gammaproteobacteria bacterium
CGATGTCTACGCCTGCGTCTTTATAGCTTAAAGATGGTTTAGATGACATAAATTGAGTTCATGTAATTTTTAGGATGTGCTATTTTACATGCCCTTTCGCTGATTACATAAATTTATTCCAAAATTAGGAAGAAAAAGGACATAAAAAATGAAGCTATTAAAAATAAGTCTGATTGTTTTAAGCCTGCTGCCAATGTTTGTGCAGGCAGCAGTGGTCGATGACTTATATACCATTGAGTTAGAAGTTGAAGATCAAAGTACTCGTTTGCGTTTGGATACGTTTAAAAATGCTTTTTCTGATCTGATTGTTAAAGTCAGTGGTTCGCCTGCCGCATTAAGTCACCCTGGGTTTGTCAGAGCTAGAAATAGAGCCTCACGTTATGTAAGTCAGTTTAGTTATCAGCGTGAAGAGCTGACTGAAGGTAATGCTGATGTCGGTAAAATCACCTTGAAAGTTGAATTCAGTCAAAAACCTATCGAGGCTCTATTAAGAGGTAACGGTTTTCCTGTTTGGGGGAAAGTGAGGCCATCGGTTTTGATAGTGATGTCAAAACAGTTTAATAAGCGACATGTATTAGTATCTGAAAAAAATGCAGCCGATATCATTGAGGTTATGGATAAGCTTTCGGTTAAGCATGGCTTGCCAACTCAGTTTCCTTTATTGGACCTAGAGGACAGGTCGGTGTTGAATTTGCAAGAGTCTGCATTAGATAATTTAGGAGCAATTAATGATTTGGCCTTTCGTTATCAGTCTGATGTGGTTTTAATCGGTGAGCTGATAGGTATCAGTGGGCAAGGGTGGAAGGGCGTTTGGCAGAGTCAATTTTCTGGACAGGTATTCGAATGGGAGCATCAGTCGTCAAATAAAGAAAATGTCATGTCGAAGGCGATGGCGCATTTAGCAAAATTGTTAGCGCAAGAGTATGCGCTTGGTAGTGTTAAAGAAAACAAGAATACTGTTGAAATTTATATTTCTAATATAAATTCGTTGCAAGACTATTTGACAGTGTTGCGTTATTTTTCATCCCTAGCGGTTGTTGAAAAAACTCAAGTTAAAACAGTGACGGATTCAACAGCATCGTTTAACTTGAACCTAAGAAATTCACCTGATGAATTACATCGTCTGATAGAGCTGGGTGATGTCATTGAGCAAGTAGACCTACCGATTATTGATACCTCGATTGAAAATGCTGAAGATGGCATAGATCAAGACTCAGTTAGCCTGACCTATCGTTTTTTATAACGTCTTATGCCAAGCCCGTTTCAGCAGCTAGCGTTGCCTTTGCGTTTTAACCAATCAGCTAGTTTCGATAATTTTTACAGTATCGACCAGTTTGAAAGTCATACTTTAATCTCTCATTTAACTTGCATAACTGAGCCGCTGATTATGATCAGAGGGTTGAAGTCATCTGGAAAAAGTCATTTATTGAATGCGTCAGCGTTATTATGTCAGTCCGAAAAAATGACGTTTCAATATTTTTCAGCAAAAATGTTAATTGATTATGAACCTGATGTTATCGCGCCCTGTGACTCAGGAGATGTTGTAATCATCGATGATATCCATCTATTAATAAACAATCAGAGTTGGGAGCGAAAGCTCTACGATTTATATAATGATGCGCAGCGACATCAATGGCTGTTAGTTTTATCTTGCTTAAGCGATCGGTTTGAACAGTTTGCTTTGCAAGATTGGTTATCAAGAATGAAATCGTGTGTTCAAATTTCTTTAACCACGGCAGAAAATGAGCTGGCTAAAATCATTAGGTTACGTGCAAAATCATTAGGGTTAAAAATTAAACCAGAAGTGGTTGATTACTTGCTCAACCATTATCCAAGGGACATGGCGAATCAGCTAGATATAATGAGTCGTTTAGATGAGCACTCGTTAGAAAAAAATAGGCATATCACCATACCTTTTATAAAGCAGGTATTAGCAACACCTTAATTACTCTTTAGTTTGAGCGTTAATACGTTCTAAATAAGCGAGTTGTTTTGCATGAAAGACCACGCCAAAATACAATGCGACACTTGAAATCAATAATACAAAAGAAAAACTTTGAGGCGTGGCAATAACAAAAAACTCACTAACACCAACGCATAAAAAAAATAACGATAAAAAACCAGTCCATTGAAAGGTGTAGCGTTTATTCTGCCAAAAACCTGAGATGGGTAACAATGCCATAAAAAGCACAAAAATAGGCCATATTAAATTGTTTGGGCTGCTGAAAATAACAAAGGCTTGAGTCGTAATAATGCCAAATAAGCCTAACCAGCTTAAAAAATAAGTGAACGATTTTTTCATGATCTAAACTCAGTTAGATGAGCGCTTAAAGTAGCGATTCGCCGACCTAAATAGCGCATGGCACTGATCTCGTCTGGGCTTAGTTCGGTGGTATTGTGACGAGCTAAGTGGGTTGCACCATAAGGGGAGCCACCAGTTGATGTGCTGTGTAAAGAAGGCTCTGAATAAGGAATGCCACTGATAATCATGCCATGATGAAGAAGTGGCAACATCATGTTGAGCAAAACACTTTCTTGTCCGCCATGCATACTCGATGAGCTGGTAAACACCGCAGCTGGCTTGCCTATCATTTTACCAGCTAACCAAGAAGGTGATGTTTGATCAAGAAAATATTTCATTTGAGCGCACATATTGCCAAAATAGCCAGGACTCCCAAGCAACAGCCCATCGGCGTGATTGAAATCATCAATAGTGGCATAGGGCGCACCTGTTGCTGGGACGGTTTCTGCTGATTGTTCTATATTACTAGAAATGTCAGGGACGGTTCTCAAGATAGCAGTGTGTTGGGTTGACTGTTCCACACCATAGCAAGCTTCTTCAGCAAGTTTTCGAGTGCTACCGTGTTTGCTGTAATACAGAATTAAAATATTTGACATAAAAGTTTGCGCAGAGTCGATTAGATAATGGATAAAATATTTTCAGCAGGGCGCCCTAGCACAGCTTTGTTCTTAAATATAACAATGGGTCGTTGCAATAAACTCGGGCAGCCATTAATAGCTTCAAGAATTTGATCCTCTGATAAATCATCGGCATCTAAACCAGCTTCAAGAAAAATAGGTTCTGTACGCCTAAGAATATCTCGAGCAGATAAGTTAAGTTGCTTTAATATGGTTTTTAACTCATCAATTGAGGGTGGATTATCAAGATAATCAATAATGGTAGGTTCGAAACCCTTCTCTTTTAATAAATCAAGAGTTTGATTGGATTTGCTGCATTTTCGATTAAAATAAATAGTAGGTTGTGGTGAACTCATGGGAATCTCAATTTTATATGTTTTTGTAGTAGTATCAGTAGATTAGCAGATATACTTAGAAAATTTATTAAATATCTTGACGAGATTTAGTCTGAATGCTACGTTCTTACTTAATAGCTGAAGTATATTAGAATATTGGGCTAAAAAATATATAGATAAATACAGGCGAACGACTTGCTCTTATTATTTTATCCCTGTAATCTTCAAGAAATATATAGCGTAAAATAAATATTAATAATTAAACTGCGTTCGTGGAGAACGAAAAAATGACAAAAAAACCTGAAATTTTAAAATTAGTGGCTGTTGCTTTGTTATCTACTGGCTTATTAGCTGGTTGTGCTACAGAAAATACAGAAGAAGTAGCGCCGACGGCGGATAAATCGGACACAATGAAAGCAGGAGCGAATGCGGCTGCAAAAAATGCTATTTATTCAGCCAAAATTAAAAATTCGCGTGCTAAGCGTGCTGGTTACGAATGGCGTGATACAGGTAAAATGATTAAAGCAGCTGAAAAAGCAGCGGCTAATGGTGATAACGATAAAGCTGTTAAGTTAGCTAATGCGGCAAGAGATCAAGCAAATAACGCAATCGCTCAAGCTGAATCAGAAAATGTAAGATTTGAAAAAGTACATGGCACTAGCACTTTGGCTGACAGCGGAATGATGTCAGAATCTGCTCCTGCAACATCTACTTCTGCAGCATCTGACTACACTGTTGTAGGTGGCGATAATTTATGGAATATTTCTGGTAAAGATTCTGTTTATGGTAACCCTTATCAATGGCCTTTAATCTATAAAGCTAACGCTAATAAAATTCAAGATGCTGATTTGATTTATGCTGGTCAAGTATTTTCAATCCCATCGGCTTCAAGCTCAGACGTTTCAGCAGCGGTAAATCATGCTAAAACACGTGGAGCATGGTCAATCGGCGGAGCTGAAAGTTCTTATCAAGATTATTTAGCTAAGTAATTTTAATTAGCTAAATAGACATGCTGATGTAAAAAAAGCCCGCTATGCGGGTTTTTTTTTGCCTATATAAAATTATTTTGAACAAAATATATCCATCACACTCCAATCATTTATGAAAAAATTAAATTTTATATTATTAGTGCTTTTGTCATCCCTTTCGACAGATGTTTTAGCAGTGGATATGGATTTAGAAAGAATAGATGGCTCTATTGACAAATTATCTCAATACAAGGGTAAATGGGTGGTGGTTAATTATTGGGCCACTTGGTGCCCGCCTTGTGTCGAAGAAATGCCAGAGTTACAAGCATTTCATGATGAACGCCATGAAAAAGATGCTGTTGTTATAGGTATAAATAGTGAAGATGTATCCGATGAAAAACTGTTAAAGTTTTTAGATGATTATTTTATAACCTATCCTTCGTATGTGTCTGAACCAACCTATAAAACCGCGCTTGGAAGCTTACCGGGCTTACCGACTACCTTTTTGATTTCTCCATCGGGGAATATTGAAGCGCGACAAGTAGGCGGCATTACTAAAGAGATGCTAGATAATTTTATAGATAATTGGGAAGAGACTAAATAGCGCGTGGAAACTGGGGTTTATATTTACTTTAGGAATGCAATTTTCTATAGCTTTGGCTGCTGTGCCAAAAGACCGCTATGAAATTTTCTTTGACCAACTTATTTGAATTCAGGCATTAAAATTTCATGACTAGATTAGATGATTTCGATTTAGATAACATACTGGCACTATTAGTAGAAGACAACATAGCTGATGCTGATAAGGCTAAAATGGTTGCTAATTTGGTGTCGGATAAAGACAGGCATTCTTTACACCCCTTTGAGATAATTACTAATAGACATTGGGAAAATGCTTCTCGCCCTGGAGAGCAAATAACATCCACGTTCTTAACTGATTGGCTTGCTAAAGCGACCGATACACCTCGTTTTTTCTTTGATCCGCTTAAAATGGATGTGGCTTCTTGCACTGCATTAATGAGTTATGCCTATGCTAGCCGATTTAATATTTTAGTGGTTAAGGTGACAGTAGATGAAGTGACTGTTGGCGTTGCTGACCCAATTAACTTATCTTGGATGTCAGAATTAGCTCATACTATCGGCAAGCCACTCAAGGTTGTATTGTGTGATCCGTCTGACATTAAAAAATATTCTTTAGAGTTTTACAGTGTCTCTAAAGCAATGGATGGTGCAGGTGCTAAACATGCAGAGACTAAAACTAATATTCAAAATTTCGAACAATTAGTTGAGTTAGGCAGGACAGGCAAGTTGGATGCTGAAAACCAGCATATTGTGAGTATTGTTGATTGGTTATTGCAATATGCCTTTTCACAAAGAGCCAGTGATATTCACTTTGAACCTCGCCGAGAACAAGGAAAT
>CAZORZ010000060.1:0-2362 GCA_964582255.1 uncultured Gammaproteobacteria bacterium
GTTCTGTATCGGCTAATGTGCCATCAACATCAAATATCAAAGTGGTTATCATAGGTTTTTTATATAGCTAGAAATGAGTTGATTCACCTGAACCATACCTTGATTCAAATGTTTTAAAATAGCATCCATATTTAATGGCTGTTGTTGAATCCCTGCCGCCCAATTCGCACACACTGCGATGGCAGCGTATTGCATGCTTTTTTCACGTGCTAAGGCTGCTTCTGGCATGGCTGTCATGCCAACCATAGCGCAACCATCTTGTTTTAACCTTTTAATTTCGGCAGCTGTTTCTAAACGTGGGCCTTGAGTACAGCCGTAGGTGCCTTGAGCATTTATGCAGATATCTGCTGATTTTGCAGCGGCTATTAAATCGCTACGAATCTCTTCACTGTAAGGATAGCTAAAGTCAATATGCACCACCTCACCTAAGTCTTGATCAAAAAAGGTAAATTCTCTGCCATAGCTATAATCTATAATTTGGTCTGGAATGGCTATTTTTTGTGGTGGTAAATCATCTGCAATACCGCCAACAGCATTGACTGCGATAATTTTCTCAACACCAAGTTTTTTAAGCATCCAAATATTGGCGCGATAATTTATTTTATGCGGTGCAAGGCGATGTGTGTGACCGTGGCGCGCTATAAAAATTAAGGGTTTGCCATGCATCTCGCCATGAACGACAGGGCATGAAGGCTCGCCATAAGGGGTTTGAATGATTTCACGGTGCAGTACCTTAAAATCTTCGAATAAGGAATATAGGCCGCTTCCGCCTATAACAGCTAATTTTGCGTTCATTCCGCTTTTAGTGGGTCGTCAGCTAAGGCATAGATGTCTTTTAAATTACGAAAGTGACCGCTTAAATCCATACCATTGCCATAAATATATAGATCACTGCATTCTAAAGCAGCATAGTCTGCCTCAATATCAGCTTTTTTACGGGTATGTGATTTGCGGATTAAAAAACAACTGGTGATTGATTTTGCACCTTGCTTTATACAGTATTTTTTTATCTCTTCTAAGGTAAAACCTTGGTCAAAAATATCATCCACAATAATCACGTGACGATCTTTTAAATCGTTCTGCGGATAGGCTTTCCAAACCACATCAGAGCCAAGTGTCGATAAACGATAACGTGTTGCATGGACATAATCTAAGGTTAAAGGAAACTGCCAATGACGCATAAGCTGGCCCGTAATATAGAGGCCTCCATTCATGACGCACAACACCAACGGGAAGGTATCTTTAATTTTTTCAGCAATAATGGATGCCATTTGAGCAATGCCATTATCAATTTTTTGCTGTTCAAATAAAATGCTGGAATTTTGATGAATTTCTAGTGCTTGTTGATTATCCATACGCTTAAAACAAATCGTTAGTAACGGTTAATGAAAACTGCTGATTGAGGAAGACCTGAACAACTAAGATAATTTTTAGCAACGCCAAATTTTGCTCAGCTAGGCATCATGTTGCCGCGCCATCTAGATACCGCAAAACAGGATAACGATGCTGAGCGAAATTTGGCTAAGCCCCGTAGGGCGAGTTATCAGGCTATTCTATCCGTCGTTCCAATCCTTACTAAGGACTCGTCATTAGCGACGTATTGCGCCTAGGCTAGAACAGCCTGATAACTCGTAAAATTTTATCTTAGTTGTTCAGGTCTTCCTTAAGTGATTCTAGCACTTGTTTTGCTTTTCGCCATTGTTCTGTTTCAAATACCTTCTTCTGCTTTTGCTGCCCATGTAAGCGCATTAAGCGAACTTGTGACACAGGATTATTATAGTCTTTTAAAGTATCAATGACTTCATCAGCTCCCTCTTCATTGTTGCACACTATCAGCATGTCGCAACCAGCTTCTAAAGATGTTGTCGCTCGTTCGGCATAGTTACCTGCTGATTCAGCCCCTGCCATGCTTAAATCATCGCTAAACACCACTCCTTCAAAGCCTAAGTCACGACGTAATTTTTGCTGTATCCAAAACGGCGAAAAGCCTGCCGCTAAGTCATCAACCTGCTCATAAATAACATGCGCCATCATGATGCCGCTTAGGTGCGTTTTCATAACGTGGGCGAAAGGCACAAGATCTAACACGGCTATTTCATCAAAATGACGATCATCATAAGGCATCATGTGATGTGAATCTCCTTTCACCGAGCCATGACCGGGGAAATGTTTTCCTACCGCTTCCATACCCGCAGATTGCATGCCTCTTATCCAAGCATTAGCGAGTCGAATAATGATGTTAGGGTCTTTATGAAAAGCACGGTCACCAATCACTTCGCTGACTGGGTCGCCAATATCCAAAACAGGAGCAAAGCTTAAATCGACACCGTAATGCAATAATTCTGCTGCCACTAGCCAGCCG
>CAZORZ010000060.1:2390-6722 GCA_964582255.1 uncultured Gammaproteobacteria bacterium
TTGGTCTTCATCTTTTTCAAACAGCTCTCCAAAAACTCTCATAGGAGGAATAACTTGAAAACCGTCACGAAAGCGCTGTACTCGTCCTCCTTCATGATCCACAGCGACGATTAATCTTGGTTTTTTTAATTGATGAATATCGTCAATTAAAATCTTAATCTGCTCAGGAGATTGATAATTTCGTGAGAATAAAATCACCCCACCAACTTGCTTTTGGCTAAGACGTTTTCTGTCTTGTGGGCTTAGCGATAAACCTTGAATATCACACATCACGGGGCCTAAGCTCATACCGATTCTCCTGTTGGCATTAATAACACCACGGCGTGAACAGCAATCCCTTCTTCTCTGCCACAAAAGCCTAATTTTTCAGTGGTGGTGGCTTTAATGTTAATTTGATTGAGTTCTAAGTAGCAATCTTCTGCTATGTTGGCTTTCATTGCTGGTAAATGAGGTGCCAGTTTAGGTTGCTGAGCAATGATGGTTATGTCTATATTACCAATCACAAAACCTAATTCTAATACCTGTTGATACACATTCAATAGGAAAAATCGGCTATCTTTATTTTGGTATTGAACGTCTGTATCTGGAAAGTGCTGACCTATATCACCTAAACCTGCGGCACCTAATAAAGCATCACACACGGCATGTAATAACACATCACCATCTGAGTGCGCTTTAAAACGAAATTTATGCTCAATTTTTACACCACCCAAAACTATAATACTGCCTTGAGTAAAGGCGTGGACATCGTAGCCATGTCCTATTCTAGGAATGAGCAGTTGCTGTTTCATCATTTAATCCCGTGTCACCGCATGTACGTTAATTATCATAACAGTTATTAATATCATTGCTCCTGCTTGGTGCATCGCACCTAAAACGACAGGAACACCATTAAGCAAGGTGGTAATGCCTAATATAACTTGTAATCCAACCGCTGCAAGTAGCCAACTAAAGGTCAATAGTGTACCGCGTTTAAAGGTAACGGATTGCGCTTTAAGCCAATAGATAAAGACAAATATTGCTGTACTGATCGCCAATATTCGATGAGTAAACTGAACAGCCACTAAATTCTCAAAGAAATTCATATAAACAGGGCTTAGCGCGAATAACTCTGGCGGTATCCAGTATTCGCCCATTTTAGGAAAGGTATTAAAAATAAGACCTGCTTTTAAACCCGCAACAAAAGCCCCCGAACTGATCGTTATGAATATAAAACCCAATAAGAAATAAGCCCATGAACGCATATTTTTATTGGCAGAGTGTGTCTTAGGTACAAATGCTTGCTTCTGTTTTAAGCTTAATATCGTCCACAAAATAAATATGTAAATAACCACTGCACTCATTAAGTGTGCGGCTAAGCGATATTGGCTAACATGAGGATTGTTCACCAAACCGCTCTTAACCATATACCAGCCCAGTAACCCTTGAAAGCCACCTAAAAATAACATTAAGATATACTTAGGAATCTCTGGTTTTTTAATCTGTTTGGTAAATATAAAGAACAACATAGGAAAAAAGAACACCAAACCTATCAAGCGACCGAGCATTCTATGCGAATATTCAAAATAAAATATCCCTTTAAAATCGTCCACATTCATATGTGAATTTAATTTAATAAACTCAGGGGATTGTTTATAATTTTCAAATTCTTCTAGCCATTCTTGATCGGATATAGGTGGCACAGTACCGTGAATGGGATGCCAATTAACCATAGACAGGCCTGAATCAGTTAAACGTGTCACACCACCAAGTATCACCATTGCAAAAACTAGGATGGCACAAAGTGTTAGCCATCTGATAACAGCAGTATTATGTTGAATTTGCTTCATATATTTATATGTATTGTTTCTAGCTATTTTAAATCACAGGCAAAAAAAAGCCGACTCTAAGTCGGCTTTTTTTTGAAGATCAGTATCGTGTTATTCCATACCAATCTTAGCTTTAATTGCATCAATTACAGCATCAGATGATGTAGCGGCAACCGTTAATAAGTTACCTTTAGCTTCATAAAAACCAACTAATGGAGCTGTTTGTTCATTAAATACGTCTAAACGATTGCCAATGGCTTCTTCAGTTTCATCTTCACGTTGCGTTACAGCACCGCCACAAGCATCACACTCGCCTTCAACTTTAGTTGGGTTAGACTTAATATTATAGATAGCACCACAACCTTCACAAGTACGACGAGTCGTTAAACGATCTAAGATCACGTCACGCGCAACATCTATGTTTACAACAGCATCTAGTTTTTCACCCATGCCTTCCAACAAGACTTCTAAAGCTTCAGCTTGAGGAATTGTGCGTGGAAAGCCGTCTAGTAAATAACCACTTTTGCAATCGTCTTCTTTTAAACGGTCGCCCATAATACCCATGATTAAATCATCAGATACTAAGTCACCAGCTTTCATCGCTGCCTGTGCTTTTTTACCTAACTCAGTACCTGCTGCTACTGCGCCACGTAAAATATCGCCTGTAGAAATTTGAACAGAACCGTCTAACTTTGTTAAAAGTTTAGCAACAGTGCCTTTACCTGCGCCTGGTGCGCCTAAAAGAATAAGTTTCATGTGTGTTTTCCTAAAAGTGTTAATAAAACCCTAATCCATCATAGAAGTTAGGGTAAAAAAGACCTTATTTAATAGCATCTTTTTATAGTTTTTGATCTAAATTCGCGGCGCATAGTAAACCATAGGCATGTAACACTTACTATATTTCTTTAGATGTAGACTGCGCGAGTTAGTCAAGAGTTGGAAGGGGTATTTATGCTTTTTATTTTAGTAGATGTAACGGAATATTCTGCCGCTGAGTAATGCTTAGCGAGGTTATCGAGGGGTTTTTAATTTTTAAGTGTAAAAAACGCTAGGAAGTCACAAGCAGATAAAATTTGATAAGTACGCCCGTATCCTATCAACACGCCCTAACTTGTTTTAACGACTGCCTAGCATTAACTCTTACTTTGCTTACAACTTAACTTTGGGCATTTAATTCATACTCATCAATCGGGCGCTGGATTGATCATTTTCATTTGCTGCATTGAGCATTTTGGTTTGCATTTCATAAAATCGAGAATACTCCATCATGTTGACCATTGAATCCACAATATTGACATTACTGGCTTCTAATGCGCCACCTGTTATTGTCATTAAGGGATCGACAATAAACGCATCGTCAGTTTTATTGATAAACAAACCCTGTAGGCCTTTTTGTATTTGATCAAGGGGTGGATTAACCAATTTAATTTTATCAATTGCCGTAAGTGCATTAGACGCTTGTCCTGCTCCACGAATTGAAATAGTGCCATCACGTCCTATGACTAAGCTTTCATGCTCTGGAATGACTACTGGGCCACCTTGGCCTAGTACTAGCTGCCCTGCTCCGTTATATAAAAAACCCGTTTGATCGACGTGCATATCGCCACGACGAGACAAGGCTTCAGTTCCATCATCTGCTTGTACTACAAACCAACCTTCGCCATTGATTCGCATATCTAAATCACGCCCTGTCGTCATGGTTGCACCACTAGAATAGTCAGTTCCAGCACGCTCATCATTAGCATAGGCTCTTGACGCGTGACCTGGACCATAAACTGGCAAGCTTTTAAAATGGTCTAAATCTGCTTTAAAGCCAGTCGTGCTCGCATTGGCTAAATTATTGGCATTGGTTTGCTGTGCGTGCATTGCATTTTTAGCGCCATTCATTGCTATATAAAGAAAACTGTCCATATCGGTGTCCTATTTTACTAAGGCTTATTTAATTATCGAATTTGAATAATGGTTTGAGTTAGCGTGTTAGCAGTCTCAATAGATTTGGCATTGGCTTGGAAGTTTCTCTGCGCCGTTATCAAATTAACCAACTGAGCTGTTAAATCCACATTCGAGGTTTCTAACGCGCCAGACTGAATCAAACCAAAACGACCTGATCCTGCTTCACCTGTAATAACTGATCCTGAATCGATCGTTGCTGTCCAAGATGAACTCCCTTCATTTGCCAACCCTTGGCTATTAGGGAAATCTGCCATAGCGATTCTACCTAAAGGTTGAGAGATGCCATTGCTGTATGTTGCTTGGATAAGCCCCGCCCCAGAAATATTTATGCCGGTTAAATTACCTGTTGCAAAACCATTTGCATTTAATGTATTAACTGAAAAACCAGCCGAATATTGTGTTGTTACGTTATTGGCAAAATCATGGGTAATTGTTAGAGCTGTAGCTCCATTTGCCAATGGAATTGCAGTATTTAAAGGTGGTGCAGGAGCCGCAGTGTTTAATGACCCATCCGCGTTAAATGTTAGGCGAGCTACATTTGTATCTGTTGGGCCAAGTGCTGTATTAGCAA
>CAZORZ010000061.1:0-6702 GCA_964582255.1 uncultured Gammaproteobacteria bacterium
TGCTGCAAAATAAGTATCTAATAATTTAGCTCTGTAATCGGCACGATTTGGTGATTCATTTAATTTTTCCTTCAATAATTCTTCTGCGTTATCAAATAAGCTATAAGCCAAATAAACGTCAACTTCATCTAAGGTTTCATCTTGTTCTTCATCGGCGGGCACTTCCATTTTTGCCCTATCATCTGCGCTGATAATAGCTGTTTTACTAAATTCATCTTCATCGTCGTCCTCTAACCCCGAATCCATCCCTGAAAGCGTAGCTTCAAAATCGCCAACTGGCTGCTTTTTTTCCATTTTCTCTGCATTGACGGGGGTTTCATCTTCATCTAGGTCATCAGCATTTGGAATAATAATACCTGTGGTATCGACAGGTTCATTAAGCATAGACCCTTCAATGTTATCGGCCTTTGCTTCAGAAGAGCTTTCTTTACGCCCTTTTAAAAATTTAGTAATTAAAAGAATAAGCAATAAAATACCGGCTATAGCACCTTGGACAATGGGGTTGGAAACAACGGCTTGAATAACTTTATCAACTAAATTAGTTGATCCAGGCGTTTCTGAAACAATAACAGGTGTTTGGATAACCGTCGCTTCAGGTGCGTCTGTCGATTCAGCCTTTACCTCAGCCATCTCCGACTCCAACATCACGCCTTCTGCCGTCATGCCATCATCCATCATCTCTTCTGACTTCATATTTTCTAAAGCTTGCTCTGCTTCAGTTAACATGTCTTCTGGCATTGGCAATGCTGTTTCATCTGTCATCACTGGCTCAGCAACCATCTCATCCATCTTAAGTTCAGAGGATAGTTCTTCATTCATTGCCTCTTCCTTAGCAAGCTCTTGTTGCATTGCCGCTAAGCTATCATCTTCAATAGTAATTAGGTTTTTCAGCTCATCACGCTTATCAAGTTCGGCTTCCAACATGGTCACCCGTGATGATAATTCGTCACGTTCAACCTTAAGTGATTCTGCTTCTTCTTCGGATAATAATAATTGCTTTCTTAACGTAGAGATCTTTTGTTGATCGGCATCAGAACGTAACGCCGCTTTATCTGAAGAACCGCCTTCAACTGCCACAATAGATAATGCACTCTCAGCTTTATCGTCCACCTTAGGCGTTGTGACAGAAGTGCTATTTGTCTGCGTATTGCTTGAAGCAACACTGGCATGACCTATATTTGCTAAATAATCATTCCATAATCCCTTTTGCTTAAGCACTTCTACATAAGCATCACGTTGAGAGAGTTCAGCCATATCTTGTTCAGTCGGCACACGTAACACTGCGCCTTCCTTCAAATTATTAATATTGTCTTTGCCAAAAGCGTCTTGATTAACTCGCTGCAATGCAAGCATGATTTGCGACATAGACAAGCCGTCGATTTTTAGAGTTTTAGCCACACTCCATAAAGTAGCCCCATCAGACACTGTAATTGCATCATTGCTGAATGATTGCTGCGATGCGACCATATTATCTTTGTTTGAGGCTTCTTGAGTCACTGGCTCAGAAGAAATGTCATAACGATATTCTTCGGTAACCGATGGCTCATTGACATAACCATCGTTATTTGCAATTTGCTGAGCAGACTCACGATTAACAATTGGCTCTGGTTCTGACACTTGTTCAGCTTGAGTAGTGGTTTTAACCGCCGTGGTTTTAGCTTTAGTAGATGCTACTTGAGCTTGTCTGATCTGTTGCGCTAAATACGGAGGGTCTAATAAAATTGTAAACTCTCTAAATATTTTACCCTTACCCCAATCGGCTTCGACTAAAAAGTTTAAAACTGGCTCTTTAACTGCTGATTTAGTGGTAACAGAAATTATGGCTGCCCCCCCATCTGCTGACTTAATTGTTTTAAATTTTAAATTACTTAAATATGAGGGACGAGACAAAGATGCGCGAGAAAAGGCTTCGCGGTTAGCTAATCCAACAATTAAATCATCAATTTCTCCTGTTCTAACACTAATGATTGTGATTTCAGCTTTTAGTGGTTGGTTAAGAAATGATTTTACATCCATATCCCCTAAACCTAATGAATAAGCCGTTATTGGAAGGAATAAAACCCACCCTAATAAAATGTTCAGCCCAAATTTATTCACGATTTTCTCCAAATCTATAGTGCTTTTTCAGCACAGATATTTTTTTATGTTCAATTTTTTCGTCTTTATTTTCCTTAAGACGAAGGTATTTTATCTTTTAATAGTGAGAATTTACTTTAAAGAAACAACATTCACAAGTACTTGTAACTATTTATTTATAAAAAAGTTTTTCTAATTACGAGCATAGCGTTTAAAAATAACTCTGCCACTCCGTGACGAAAATGATCAGCGGTTATTACAAACTGAACATTCTGTGGACTTTGCTCGCTTACCATCAATTGTGAAATACTGGCTAAGGCATCATCTTGTAACGAAGTAACAGGCGAAATCAATTCATTATCGTCCGCTATAAAACGCATTCCTTTAAGCTCAGCAAAATGGTGTGCCAGTTGAGTTTGATTTATTGCTTGTTCACACTGTGCCGTAATCATTAAAGTCATGCCATAAAACACTGGCATTTGAATACTTTGTATTTGGACATCTTGTATTTCTTGCGACACATTCTTTTTTATTTGCGCTATTAAGCTTTGGTTTTGCACTGAAGAACAACTGTTAGCGAACAGATTAAACGTCTGTTGAATTGGAAATATTTTAGGTTCAACAGGCCTCGCGTTAAGTATCGCAACCGTTTGTGATGCTAATTCGTCGATACCCGCTTTGCCCTCGATACATGCTGGTTGTAAAACCAGCACCTGAGCTGACATTATATCGCTACTCTGCTGAATAACTTTTAATAGCTTTAATGCTAAATAGGCTTCTGTATCGACCAAGTTAAACGTACTTTGGGTGTAATCTATGGCTAATTCGTAACTTTCTTCTTCCGCAGAAAAATAACTGTCTCCGCCTTGTTTCAATAAAATAGGTGCTTGCTGACTGATTTTTTCGCTCAGATTATCATCTTTTTCTAATTGCATGACTAAACTGCATTGCTCAAAGGAGTCTTCGTTTTGATCTAAAGCCACTAAATAATGATCGCCATATGATAAGCGATTACCCACGCTGTCACCTTGGCTGTATAGACGAATTGATTCTTTCTCTATTTCAATTTCTATTAAGCCTTTTAACACTGCTTCGGCTGCTAAGCCATTGGCATGAGTAATGCCTATAATTAACTGATCCACTGAATAAGCCCTAGTTTTGTTCAAGAAAAATATTTAACATGCGACGCAACGGTTCAGCTGCACCCCACAATAATTGGTCACCCACAGTAAATGCAGATAGATATTCATCACCCATCGACATTTTACGTAATCGGCCAACGGGAATATCAAGTGTGCCCGTCACAGCTGCTGGTGATAATTGGTTCATTGTTAATTCCCGATCATTTGGAATCACTTTTGCCCATTGGTTTGCTTCTGCTAACATACTTTCAATTTCATCCATTGGAATGTCTTTTTTTAGCTTGATAGTCATCGCTTGACTATGACAACGCATTGAACCAATGCGAACACATAATCCATCTACTGGAATAATATCTCCTTCTGAACGACCTAAGATCTTGTTGCTTTCAACACCTGCTTTCCATTCTTCTTTACTTTGGCCGCTTGGCATTGCAACGTCAATCCAAGGAATTAAGCTGCCTGCTAAAGGCACACCAAAATTATCAGTGGGGTACTCATTTGAGCGCATTTGCTCTGTCACTGCACGGTCAATTTCTAAAATAGCTGAGGCTGGATTATGCACATCTTCTTTGACATGATCATGTAAGCTTCCCATTTGTGCGAGCAATTCTTTCATTGTGCGTGCGCCGCCGCCAGATGCTGCTTGATAGGTCATCACGCTTGCCCATTCGACCATGTCGTTTTGAAATAAACCGCCTAAGCCCATCAGCATCAAACTGACTGTGCAGTTTCCACCGATAAAATCTTTCTTGCCATCAGCCAAGGCTTGATCGATAACATGACGATTAACAGGGTCTAACACAATAATCGTGTGATCTTTCATCCTTAATGATGATGCGGCATCTATCCAATAGCCTTTCCAACCGGCTGCACGTAAATCATTATAGACCTGAGCTGTATAGTCGCCACCTTGACAAGAGACGATCGCATCCATTTGTTTCAGCTCATTTAGGTCTGTGGCATCCTTTAATTTTGGAATGTCTTTACCAATATCGGGGCCAGCTTGCCCAACTTGAGAGGTGGTAAAAAACACTGGCTCGTCAATGTTTGCAAAATCACTTTCTTCTAACATACGCTGCATCAATACTGATCCAACCATCCCTCTCCAACCAACAAAACCGACTCTTTTCATCTCTATATACCTAATAAATTCTTTATAATGCTTTTAATGCAGCGACAACGGCATCACCCATTGCTGAACAACTAATACTTACTTCGCCATTGGCAATATCAGCTGTTCTTAGACCTTGGTCTAATACATGACTGACTGCTTGGTCAATTTTTATCGCCAATTCTGGCTCTGCCAGTGAATAACGCAGCATCATTGATACCGATAAAATAGTGGCTAAAGGATTAGCGATATTTTGCCCTGCTATATCGGGTGCAGAACCATGAATTGGCTCATACATACCCTTATTGTTTTTATCTAAAGATGCAGATGGCAACATGCCAATAGAACCCGTTAACATAGCAGCAGTGTCTGAGAGGATGTCGCCAAACATATTTTTAGTCACCATCACATCAAATTGCTTTGGTTCTTTGACTAATTGCATTGACGCGTTATCCACATACATGTGGCTAAGCTCAACGTCTGGATATTCTTTTGCGATGCGAATCATCACTTCACGCCATAACTCAGACACTTCAAGAACATTGGCCTTATCCACTGAACAGACTTTTTTACCACGTTTCATGGCGACCTTAAAGGCTGAGTGAGCAATACGTTCTATTTCATGCTCGGCATAAACTAGGGTGTTGTAACCTTCTCGCTCGCCATTTTCTAAGGTACGAATACCGCGCGGTTTGCCGAAATAAATACCGCCTGTTAGCTCACGCACAATCATTAGATCTAAGCCTGACACAATCTCTGGTTTTAAAGTTGAAGCATCTGCAAGCTGAGGATACAAAATAGCAGGACGTAGATTAGAAAATAATTCTAATTCTGAGCGTAAGCCTAACAAGCCTTTTTCGGGGCGTAACTCACGTTCCAAACCTTCGTATTGTGGGCCGCCAACAGCACCTAATAAAATAGCATCAGCCTGTTTAGCGATGTTTAGTGTTGCTTCAGGTAAAGGCGAGCCAGATTCATCATAGGCCGTACCACCGACATTTGCAGTAGTAAATTCGGCATCAAAATTAAAGTCAGCAGCCAAGCAGTCCATAACCTTAACCGCTTCAGCAATGATTTCTTGGCCGATGCCATCACCGGGTAAAATTGCAATTTTATGTGTCATATTTGTTCTCTATTGTTATAACCAAGTATTCTTAGCATGATATTTTTTTTCAAACGACTTAATTTCTGCTTCGTGTTGCAACGTCAAACCAATATCATCTAATCCATTCAGCAAACAATGTTTGCGAAAAGTATCAACTTCAAACGGCAACTCCAAACCTGATGAGCTACTAACCATTTGATTTTCGAGATCAACTGACAATTGATAATGGTCTTGTTCAGCCAATTCTTTAAACAATTGATTCACTGAGTTTTCGTTTAAAACGATCGGTAACACCGCACTTTTAAAACAGTTATTAAAAAATATATCGGCGAAACTTGGTGCGATGACCACTTTAAAACCAAAGTCATCTAAAGCCCAAACAGCATGCTCTCTTGAAGAGCCACAACCAAAATTTTCACGCGAAATCAATATCTCAGCCTGATTAAAGGGCGCTTGATTTAACACAAAATCTGGATTTAAGCGACGCTTAGAATGATCCATCCCTGGCTCACCGGGATCAAGATAACGCCAGTCATCAAACAAATTAACGCCAAAACCCGATCGTTTAATCGACTTTAAATATTGCTTAGGAATAATCGCATCGGTATCGACATTAGGTCGATCCATCCCTGCCACTATACCCGTTAAGGTTTCAAATTTACGCATTGCTTACTCTACTTAAGTTTCTAATATTAATTATTTATCAGCCGATTTAGATATCGCCTTGCCAGCACTTTGGATATCTTCACCTAAGCCTTTCATAGTTTCACAGCCACTTAAACCAATAATCATAATAATAAATAAACTTGCTACTAATTTTTTCATTTTAAATTTCCTTTAAGTCTCTAATGTCTACAAAATGACCAAACACGGCCGCAGCTGCTGCCATAGCTGGCGATACTAAATGCGTGCGTCCACCTTGCCCCTGCCTGCCTTCAAAATTTCTATTTGATGTTGAAGCGCATCGTTCTCCGCTTTCTAATCGATCAGCATTCATAGCTAAGCACATAGAACAGCCTGGGTCTCGCCACTCAAACCCTGCTTCGACTAATATCTTGTCTAAACCTTCTTTTTCAGCCTGTTGCTTAACCAAACCAGAGCCAGGAACAACCATGGCTATTTTAATGTTATCAGCTACTTTTCTATTTTTAGCGATTTTCGCTGCTGCCCTAATATCTTCAATACGTGAATTGGTGCAAGAGCCAATAAACACCTTATCAAGCAATATGCTTTCAATCGCAGTATCGGCTGTTAAACCCATATAGCTT
>CAZORZ010000062.1:0-6698 GCA_964582255.1 uncultured Gammaproteobacteria bacterium
TGCCTCAAGTAGTGCGGCCATTTCTTTTAGCATGTCAGAGAAAGATGAAATAGAAATAGCGGTTTCGTTATCGTTTAAAATTTTAACGAAACGTGACATGTGGGTGCCTTTATAGTGTTCAGGTAAGAACACGTACATATTAAATAAGGCAATCGTGTGTTGATTTTTATCGGAACGATCTTTAACGATAATAGGATGGCGAATATCTTTAATGCCAACTTTATTAATGGCTATATTTCGCGTATCAGCACTGCTTTGTACGTCGGGTATTGATTGGGGGGAGACGGCTTCGTTCATGGTGTCCTCAGGCTTCTGAATAGGTTACGCAAGCTCGATCGGTTTCCCAAAGGGTAACGCTCTCAACTTGAATTGACCCAGTATTTAAAGTGGTGGCTAATTGGTGATAAATATAGGCAGCAATATTTTCGGCTGTTGGATTCAGATCTTTGAACGGCTCTAAGTCATTCAGATATCTATGATCTAAAGAGTCGCCAATGTCTCTTGCGGCCTGTTTAATATCATGAAAATCAATGGCAATACCGATCTCATTTAGGCTTTTGGCTTTAACAACTGTTTCGACTTTCCAATTATGGCCATGCATACGTTGGCACGCACCCTCATAACCATTTAAAGTATGCGCGGCAGCGAATTCTGTTAAAACTTTAAGTGTGTATATCGGTGTGCCCACAAAAGTACTACCTGTGAAAAATGGCGAACAGTATATAGATTTGAGCTTATAGCACAAGCCATGTCTTGCGACACAGATTTGTGCAAACGCTGAATCTAAGCTTAGCTACAGCCTTTAGGTCTAGGTAAGCCCGCAATTTTATTGGCGCACTTAATTAAACCCGTTGGGAAAAGTGAGTAGATATATTTTTGATCACTTTTCTCTTTACCATAGGCTTTTTTCATTAATTTTGAAAAAGATCTGGGTTCACATACTTTGCCATTGTCATGAAAAAAGTCACGAGACATGTTAATGATGTTCCAGTGCTCTTCTGTCAGCTCAGGAACCTGCTCATTTTTAGCGACTTCATAGGCTAAAGCTTCGCTCCATTCTTCTAAATTCTCAAGCCATCCCGCTTCGCTTAGTTGAATAGTTTTGCCATCGACAATAGCTTCCATAGTGATACCCCTGTAAAGTTTTAAATAGTTGACTAAAATAGTTGGGTATTATGTATGGCTCGGGGAATAAAATTCAATGTTTAAATTGTGGATTAAGTATTTTTAGGTTTCTTTGGATTTCATAAGAGCCATTATTTCTGTCACAGCCTGCGATGTGTGGCGTTGAATGACGTCTTTTATTAAGGACTCAAAATCATGGTCTATGGGTATTTCTGTTGAAGAGCCTTTTTTGATGAGTTCGTCTAATATGGGGATGTTATCGAGCTGTTCGTCATTCATAATAGTTATACCTTCTCATGATTTATTAGGTAGCCACGCTCTTTGTAGTAGCGGAAATGTTGCCGAGCCGATTCTTTATTCTGATCGTGAACTAATTCAATCACACGCTTAAATTGTCCGATATGTGACGGTATATCTTGATGGGTATTAATCAAAATGTCATACGCTTCATTTGCCTGGGTTTGATGACTAATATGAATGGCTTTTAATGTCTTGTCTTTGGAGTTGAGTTCGTGGGGCACAAATTGAGTGTCATCAAATGTCCAGAGGGCTTTATCGAGGCGCTGTGATTGTTCCTCTGTTTGAGTCAGTAGTAAGACGTGTTTTTGGCTTTGATAAGCCTTTAAACTGAGCTGACACAATAATTGTTCTGGGCTGAAGCGCCCATATTTTAGTTCATAAAAATCAATTTTAGTCATTGCTTTATTAAATTTAATCTTTAAGTGTTTGATTGATTAAATATTGTGTCAATAAGGGCACTGGACGTCCTGTTGCGCCTTTTTCTTTACCCGATTTCCAAGCAGTGCCCGCAATATCTAAGTGCGCCCATTTATATTTTTTAGTAAAGCGAGATAAAAAACAGCCTGCCGTGATGGAGCCGGCATCTCGGCCGCCAATATTTGCAATGTCAGCAAAGTTGCTATCCAGCTGATGTTGATAGTCATCCCATAAAGGCAGTTGCCAAGCTCGGTCGTCAATTTGTAAACCCGAGCTGATAAGTTCGTTAATCAATGGTGAATGATTACCCATAACAGCCGAAGGAATATGCCCTAAAGCGACGATACACGCCCCAGTTAGAGTGGCGATATCAATGACGATACTTGGGTCAAATCTCTCTGCATAGGTAAGCGCATCACACAAAACTAAACGACCTTCTGCATCGGTATTGAGAATTTCAATGGTTAGCCCTGACATGCTGGTCACAATGTCGCCAGGTTTGGTGGCAAGACCGTCAGGCAGATTTTCTGTGGCTGGAATAATGCCGACAACATTCAGCGGTAATTGCATTTCGGCAATGGTATTAATCGTGCCTATGACAGAGGCAGCACCGCACATATCATATTTCATTTCATCCATGGCGTTGCCGCCCTTAATCGAGATGCCGCCAGAGTCGAAGGTAACGCCTTTACCAACCAATACAACAGGCTTTTGGCCCTTTGGTCCGCCACTGTAATTTAAGGTGATGAGTTTTGCGGGTTGTCGACTACCTGCCGAAACAGATAATAACGAACCCATTTGCAGCGCGAGCATGTCAGCTTCTTCAAGAACCTCGACAATGAGTGTGCTGTTGAATGTTTTGCCAAGCTGCAGTGCTTGTTTGGCGAGATAGGTAGGAGTACAAACATTGCCGGGTAAATTGCCTAAATCTTTGGCTAAATTAACACCAGAAGCAATCGCTTTGCCTTGTAAAATAGCATCTTCACCAGATGATAAGTCGCGTCTTGAGGCGACATTAATGACTAATTTTCGCAGTAACTTTTTAGATACTTTTTTAGATTTGAATTGATCAAATTTATAGCGCTGATTGATAAAAGACATGACCGTGTGGCGTACCTTCCAAGAGGTATCTCTATTTTTAATAGGAATTTCAGTTAAAAATGAGTGGCTTTCCATAGCGCCTGTTTGTGACAAGGCTTTGGCGGTGGCTTCAATGATTTCATTATGAGTTTGATCATTTAAGTTTTTTTCTTTGCCACAGCCAACCAATAATACGCGATCAGCTAATGTGCCGGGGACGTTGTGTAGGGTATGCGTTTGTCCGAGCTTGCCATCCATGTCGCCACGACGAATGATGGTGGAAAGATAGCCATCGCTGACAGCATCAATTTCTGCTGCTGCTTGAGATAATTTTCTTGGTTGATACACTGGAATGATTAAACAAGCTGTTCGCTGTTTATCGGGATGACCACTTTTTACGCCAAATTCCATTAGAATTGCCTTAATTAATTAAATTAGGCGATAAGATACTATAAATTCACGTTTTATCAATTTGTAAGTTATTAAAATGACGTTTCATTTATGCCATCAATTATTTATCGATACATCAGCTTAGAAGTCCTTAAAAGTAGCGTGTCTGCTATGTTGGTTTTATTCATCATTTTAATGAGTAATACCTTAAGCGGTGTGTTGGCTGATATTTCATTGGGCGAAGTGCCTGAGCAGGCATTGATACCCTTGTTGTTACAGCAAGCTGTCTCTCTAATAAACCTTCTAATACCATTTGGATTCTTTTTAGGTGTTATTTTTTCATTTGGCCGTTTATATAAAGACTATGAAATGCCTGTGCTGAATTCGTGTGGCTTAGGTTATCGTCAAATGCTAGTGCCTGTGATGGCACTAATTATTCCATTTTTTATTATTAATACTTATTTTAGTTTGACTTTAAGTGCTAGTTCTCAGCGTTATGCTCAAGAAATAATTTATGAATTTGATATTCAAGATGAATTTGAACAAATAAAGGCAGGGCGTTTCAATGTCTCTGGTGGCGGCGATCATGTGTTTTATATGGAGTCGATGTCGGAAGATAAAACGCTATTGAAAAATGTGATTATTAGTCAATCCAGTAATGATGGTCAGGCAATTAGCATCGCTAACCAAGGCGTACAGGTGAAGGATGAAGTGACTGGGAATGTGTTTTTAGAATTAAGCCAAGGCGTGCGCTATGAAGGGTTTCCTGGCGATGAAGACTTTAAAATTGTGGCGTTTGAAGCCAATGGTATTTTGGTGGAGATTGAAAAAAAGGTCGATAAAGCCGTTGTTAAGGTGAAGGAATTACCATTTTCAGACTTATTCAGTTCGGAGAATAAAGAGCAACGAATCGAGCTGCAATGGCGTTTAGCCACACCCTTTTCATTGTTGGTTTTAGCTTTAGTGGCAGTACCTCTGAGTTATGTTGCGCCAAGAAAAGGGCGGTATGGAAAAATGGGTGTCGCGATAGTGGTTTATATTTTATACAACAATTCTCTGGGTGCTATGTTGGTTTTAATTCAGGATGGCAGCATTGCCATAGAGATAGGTTTTTGGTTGGTGCATTTATTTTTCTTAGGCTTGGCGTTAATGTTAGTAGCGATAAGAAACCGCCATTTACCTCAACTCTGGGCTGCTAAATGATCTTTCAGCGTTATGTCATTAAAAGTATATTACAAGGAATGGCTTTAACGCTGTTTGTGCTAATTTGCATCAGTGCTTTTTTGACTTTCGTAAGGCAACTTGGCGATATTGGAACGAATGACTATGGTTTTTATCAAGCGCTGCAATATGTGTTGTTGAAAATTCCAGGACAAGTCGTTTTTTCATTGCCAATTGCTGCTTTTATCGGTTCGATACTGAGTCTGGGTACCTTGGCATCAAACAATGAAATTGTGGTAATGCAAGCATCCGGCATGTCAGTACGTAAACTGGTGCTTATCGTTTTGAAAGCAGCACTTGTTATCTCGGTGCTTAGTGTAGTGATGCAGCAGTGGGTCATTCCTGAGACAGAAGCAAGGGCAAGTCAGTGGCGTAGTGCGGCAAAAAGTGGTGTGACAGAATTTAAAAACGATAAGTCAGTTTGGCTAAAAGAAAAAAACAATATCATTTACGTCAAGCATTTAGATGTCCAAGGAAATGCGAAATCTATTCAGGTTTTTGAATTAAATGACGATAGATATTTAGTGAAGATGCTACGAGCAGCATCAGCAGAAGCCGTTGATGAAGGTTGGTTGTTGCATGATGTTGAAGAAAGCACTATTAACAATGAAGAGATTGTAACGCGTGATTTAGCCTCTTTGCTATATCCTGGTGAGATATCCGTGCGCTTATTAAAATCTATGGGGCTTGCTCCAGTAGAAATGTCCTTAACTGATTTATATCAATATCAATATTTTTTAGGCGCTAATGGGCTAGAAAATGAGGCTGAAAAGATCATGTTCTGGCGCAGAGCATATTCACCAATTACTATTTTAATCACCTGTGTATTGGCTATTCCCTTTGTTTTAGGCTCTCAAAGAGGTGGGCAAACAGGGCAGAGAATTATGTTGGGGTTGATGATTGGCCTATCGTTTGTGGCAGTCGATAGGCTAGTGGTTAGAATCAGTCAATATTTTGGTGTAATGGCTGAAATTAGCACTTTAATACCGTCGTTACTTTTTTTATTATTGACGCTATTTTTAATGTACCGCGCGACGAGCTTAAAAACATCATAGTTTTAGTTAAAAAGCCTTTAAATTACTTCCCATGAGTAATTAAATACGTATAATGCGCGGTTTTCTACGTATACAGATTTATTTGCCTAGTCGGCAAGGTTTCGAGGTTATTTATGGTTTCAATTCGTTTGGCTCGTGGTGGTTCTAAAAGACGCCCTTTTTATCATGTTGTTGTTAGTGATAGCAGAAGCCCAAGAGATGGTCGTTATATCGAGCGTTTAGGTTTTTTTAATCCCGGTGCAACAGGCCAAGAAGAATCATTACGTTTAGATTCTGAACGCTTAGATTATTGGATATCAAAAGGTGCGCAACCATCTGATCGTGTTGGTACATTAATAAAGCAAGCAAAATCTAATCAAGTAAGCGCTGAACAAGCAAGTAAAGCAGCTTAACTTATTGGTATGAACACTGACGACGATGACGTATTACATTGTGGTCATGTAACAGGTGTTCATGGTATTAGGGGTTGGATAAAAGTTTTTTCCAACACCATACCTAGAGAGCAAATTACGACAATTAAACCTTGGTTTATTGAGATTAATAATGAACTCATTGAGTTTAAAATTAATGCAAAAAAACAAGGGAAATTAATTGTCGCTCATTTGCAAGGCTGTGATGATCGCAATGCGGCATTAGAATTTGTAGATAATAAGATATATATTTTAAAATCCCAATTACCTGTTTTATCGGATAATGAATACTATTGGGATGAGCTTAAAGGATTAAGAGTTGAAACAGCCGAAGGTGAGTTATTAGGCACCGTCGATCACTTGCTTGAAACAGGCGCGAATGATGTTTTAGTGTTAACAGGTGATGAAGAGCGATTAATTCCATTTGTTATGGGAGATATTATTCTAGCGGTTGATTTGGATAAACAGCTTATTCGGGTTAACTGGCAGTTAGATTACTGAGTTATAGTGGCTATTCGTTTCGATGTGATTACTTTGTTTCCAGAAATGGTTGAACAGATAGCATTAAATGGAGTGGTTGGACGTGCTGCTAAGGCTGATATTTTTAAATTAAGGTGCTGGAATCCTAGAGATTTCTCAGTGCAGAAACACCGAAGTGTCGATGATCGCCCTTATGGCGCTGGCCCTGGTATGGTGATGA